>ONMY01000235.1 GCA_900318975.1 uncultured Bacillota bacterium
CTCTTAAGTGCACTAAGAGTTCTGTTTGAAAGTGGCCAATTTCACCATTTAATGATTCAAAAGATTTGATTGTTGAACCACCGAGTTTGATTGCTTTATTTAGTGTTTTTATTGAAGAATCAATAATTAGTTTGGTTTCATCAAATGTGATTGAATTTGAGGGTCTATATGGATTAATCTTTGATAAGAATAATACTTCATCTACATAGATATTCCCAAGCCCTGATATAATGGATTGATCTAGTAGGGCAGTTTTAATTTGCTCACTCTTTTTTGCTTTTAGTTTATTATAAAGATATTCTTGGTCTACATTAAATGGTTCAGGTCCAACTGCATTTAGTGGATAAACATTATAAATATCTATATCTTTACTAAAAAGATTAAATGTTCCAAATTTTCTAACATCATTATAGATTAGGTTAAAATCATCAAAGATGAATTTAACTAAATCGTGTTTGTTTATATATTCTTCTTTTGTGATAAAATACTTTCCTTCCATACGAAGATGAGAAACAAGATAAAAATTATCAAGAATGAAAATTAGATATTTTCCTTTTCTTTTAATATCTAGTATTGTTTCATCTTTAATTGTTTTTAGGATACTGTGTTTTTCAAGATAGACTTCAACACTTAATATTTTTTTATTCTTTAAGTTTGGTAGAAGTCTATTTTTCACAGTCTCAACTTCTGGAAGTTCTGGCATATTATTTCGCCTCGTACAATGTTTTTCCGTATCCTATTTGAACGGATAGTGGAACTCTTAGTTCTACTGCATTTGTCATAATGTCCTTAGTTAGTTCTATTACTCTTTCAAGTTCAGGAACAGGGACATTTAATACTATTTCATCGTGAATTGTAAGGATTAGTTTTGCATGGAGTCTATTTTTTATTATGGCATCATTAAGTTTTACCATCGCATATTTTAAAATATCAGCTGCACTTCCTTGAATTGGCGCATTCATGGCAGTACGCTTAGAAAATTCACGCATATTGTAATTTGCAGAGTGGATATCTCTGATATATCTTCTTCTATTAAAGATTGTCGATACAAAGCCTAAAGACTTAGCGTCTTCAATTAATGAAGCGGTGAATGGTTCAATTTTTGGAAATGATTCATGATATGATTTTATAAACTCAGATGCCCTTTGAAGACTAATTTTTGCATCTTGTGATAATCCCCAAGTGCTCATACCATAGATGATTCCAAAATTAATAGCTTTGGCGCTTGAACGCTCTTCTTTTGTAACTTCATTTTTGTGAAGGATAGCCTTTGCGGTTGCCTCATGGATATCCTCCTTATTTTTGAAGGCATTTATTAGGTTTTCTTCATTTGCCATATGGGCAAGAACCCTTAACTCTATTTGTGAATAGTCTGAACTTAAAAGAACTGATCCATCTTCAGGAATAAATATTTTTCTAAATTCGCTTGATTCTTTATTTCTTATTGGAAGGTTTTGAAGGTTTGGTTCGGTTGATGAGAGCCTTCCAGTATCTGTAAGAGCTTGTTTATAGATGGTGTGGATATGACCATCTTTTGATTCATTAAGCGCGGTTCTAACACCATTTACATAAGTTCCTTCAAGTTTAGATAGTGTTCGATATCTTAAAATTTGTGGAACTATTGGATGAAGACTTGATATTTCTTCTAAAACTGTTTGATCTGTAGAATAGCCAGTCTTAGTTTTTTTACTACAAGGAAGAACTAATTCTTCAAAAAGGACTGTCGCAAGTTGTTTAGGAGATAGAATATTAAATTTATGTCCTGCATATTCATATATTTCTTTTTCAACTGATGATAATTCTTTAAGAAGATCTTCTTCATAAGCGTCTAGAGCATTTAAATCAACTCTTAATCCTTCCATCTCCATATCGGATAGAACTCTTGAGAATGGTATTTCTATAGAATTTAAGAGGAATGATTGATCGTTATTATCTATTTCTTTTAATTCTCTTTCATAGGTCATACTTAAAGTAAATGCCTTTTTAGCAATATGTGATGAATAGATTTCTAAGAATGGAAGCTGTTCTTTTCCCTTCTTTCCATATACCATCTCATCGGCCTCTAAATCAGCATATCCAAAATAATTAGAGATGATTGAAAGATCATCTTTTGTTAAATCTGGATTAATTAGGTATGATGCGAGAAGAGAATCGAATACTACTCCATTTAATATGATTCCATCTTTTTTAAGACAATAATATGTCTTCTTATAATCATATACACATTTTTTAATTGATTCATCAGATAAGAAAAGTGAAAAATCAAAAGATGAAATTCCAGTATCATATGGTATAAAGAAATTACCAAGTGAATTAGATAGTCCAAATCCAATTCTTTCTGATTGATGGTAATTTTCATGGAGTGTATCAAGAATTAAGAAATTTATTTCATCTTGTTTGATTATAGAATCTATTGAATATGGATCATCTTTTATTTCGTATTTGAATTCTACTTTTATTTGTGATTTTGGCATTTTTCTTAAGAAAGAATTGAATTCAAGTTCAGTGTAGAATTCTCTTAACTCATCATAATTTGGGTCAATTACTTTAAAATCATCTTCATCAAGTTTGAAATCATAGGTTGGATCAAGAATTGCCATGTTTTTGGTAAACATCGCTGTATCTTTATCCTTTTCTAGTCTTTCTTTTGTTTTTCCTGTGATTTCATCTAAATGATCGTAGATTCCTTCTAATGTTTCATATTTAGATAGAAGTTTTGATGCGGTCACAGGGCCAATCCCCTCAACCCCAAGTAAATTATCACTCTTATCACCGATTAATCCCTTATAATCTGGGATTTGTGATGGATTAATACCTTTTTCTTCATTCAAAACTTTTATAGAATATTTTATTGTTTCTTTTTGTTTTGTATAGATTTGATATGAATTGGTAGAAATTAATTGGAATAGGTCATTATCATTTGATAAAACGTCGATTTCATCAAATGAATTTTTAAATCTTTTATGGATTGAGCTTATGATGTCATCTGCTTCATAGTCTTCATCTAAGAAATAATGAACGTTCATACATTCTAAGTACCTATGGATATATGGGATTTGTTCAATGAGTTCTTTTGGTGTTTCGGCTCTTCCTGCTTTATAATCTTTATACATCTTATGTCTTCTTGTCTTAGAGCCCTTATCAAAACAGACGGCAATATGTGTATAGCCATCTTCTATTACTTTTTGAAGTATGTTGATAAATCCATATATCATGTTTGTTGGAAAACCTTCTTTATTGCACATGAGGTTTCCCATTGCCGCAGTGGCAAAGTATGCTCTAAACATGACATTATTTCCGTCAACGAGTAAAAGTTTTTTCATATATTTCACTCTCTATTTAATCTATATATTTCTTTTAAACCTTTAAAGATTAAATCTTTATCTATATAGATATTCTTTTCCTTAAGGTTTTTAATTACAATATCTGAAAATCCTCCGACAAGATATGCGTTTGCATCAACCATATCAAACTCTTCTCTAATCGCCTTTATATAACCATCTATTAAATATGTAAAGCCATTCCAAAGACCGCTTTTAAGCGATGATTCAGTATTCATTCCAAGAAGACTATATTCACCAGATAGTTTTGTATCCTCTATTAA
>ONMY01000002.1 GCA_900318975.1 uncultured Bacillota bacterium
AAACAAAATATCATTATTCCAATGCTTCCTGCAAGGATAAACAAAAATGATTTAATCATCTTAGTGTTTTGTCTTTTTGTGTACTTACTTTCGTATTCTTCAAGAGTCATTTTTTCTACTACTTCGAGTTCACCTTTAGCCATGTTAATCCTCCTTAAATTTGTGGTTTCTATAATTACATTATAGATTAAATGAATAAAATTGCAACAAACATAAATAAAACAACCCTATATTTCAAGGGTTGTTTTATCAATAATTCATATTATTTTATTATTTGTTAGCTTTAATTGCAGCTTGTGCAGCAGCAAGTCTAGCAACTGGAACTCTGAATGGAGAACAAGATACATAATCAAGTCCAGCATTATGATAGAATTCGATAGACTTAGGATCGCCACCAGTTTCTCCGCATACACCAACGTGTAAATCACTTCTAGTTGAACGTCCAAGTTTAACTGCCATGCTTACAAGTTTACCAACACCCTTTTGGTCAAGAGTCTTGAATGGATCTTCTTCGAAAATCTTTGTTTCATAGTATGATGGTAAGAATTTACCAGCATCATCTCTTGAGAAACCAAATGTCATTTGTGTTAAATCGTTTGTACCGAATGAGAAGAATTCAGCTTCTTTAGCGATTTCATCAGCAAGTAATGCAGCACGTGGAATTTCAATCATTGTACCAACATGATACTTCATATCGATTCCAGCTTCTTTAATTAATGCATCGGCTGTTTCACAAATAATATTCTTAACGAACTTTAATTCCTTAACTTCAAGTACTAGTGGAACCATGATTTCAGGTGAAACCATATGTCCAGTCTTCTTAGATACGTTAATAGCAGCTTTAATAATAGCTGTAGTTTGCATCTTGCAGATTTCTGGATATGTAACAGCTAAACGGCATCCTCTGTGACCCATCATTGGGTTAGCTTCATGGAGTTCAGCGATTCTATCTTTAACTTCAGCAACAGTTTTACCAATAGCTTTTGCTAATTCTTCGATTAGGCTATCTTCTTGTGGTAAGAATTCATGTAGAGGTGGGTCTAAGAGACGAACGTTAACATTGTCTTCTCCCATAATTTCATATAGACCTTCGAAGTCTTTTTGTTGCATTGGTTCGAGCTCAGCAAGAGCAGCTTCTCTTTGTTCAACTGTATCAGCAAGAATCATCTTTCTCATAGAGAAGATTCTATCTTTATCGAAGAACATATGTTCAGTACGGCAAAGACCAATACCTTGTGCACCAAATTCTTTAGCTTGTTTAGCATCTCTTGGTGTATCAGCGTTTGTTCTAACCTTAAGTGTTCTATTAGCGTCAACCCAACCCATTAATCTTCCGAAGTAACCAGCAGTTAAATCTGGTTGAACAGTCTTAATAGATCCGAGATAGATATTACCAGTTGAACCATCAATAGAGAATGTATCTTTATCTGTATAAACTTTACCATCAATAGTAACAGTTCTCTTTTCTTCATCAATAACAGCAGCAGCACATCCGCATACGCAGCACTTACCCATACCACGAGCAACTACTGCAGCGTGTGATGTCATACCACCACGCATAGTAAGGATAGCTTCAGCAGCAACCATACCAACGATATCTTCTGGAGAAGTTTCAGCTCTAACTAAAACAACCTTTTCACCAGCATTATGTCTTGCTTCTGCTTCTTCAGCTGTGAATGCAAGTTTACCAGTACCAGCACCAGGACCAGCAGCTAAACCTTTAGCGATTGGAGATGCTTTAGCAAGTTCATCTTTATCAAATCCAGGGAGTAAGAGTTTGTCGAATGACATAGCATCTATTCTAAGAACTGCTTCTTTTTCATCGATTAAGCCTTCATCAACTAAATCACAAGCAATTTTAAGTGCAGCAGCTGGAGTTCTCTTACCATTACGAGTTTGTAAGAAATATAATTTACCATCTTCAACTGTGAATTCCATATCTTGCATATCTTTGTAATGGTTTTCCATAGTTTTGATAGTATCCATGAATTGTTTGTATACATCTGGCATTCTTCTTTGAAGTTCATCAATATGAAGAGGAGTTCTAATACCAGCAACTACGTCTTCACCTTGTGCATTTGGAAGATATTCAGCAGAAACCTTGTTTTCACCAGTAGCTGGGTCACGGCTAAATGCAACACCAGTACCAGAAGTTTCACCCTTGTTACCGAAAGCCATTGATTGAACGTTTACGGCAGTTCCCCAAGAATATGGGATATTGTTCATCATACGATAAACGTTAGCTCTAGGGTTATCCCAAGAACGGAATACAGCAGTAACAGCTTCAATTAATTGTACATATGGATCAGCTGGGAAGTCTTCACCAAATGTTTTCTTATAATAAGCTTTATATTTCTTTACTAATTCTTTCAATTCACTAGCAGTAACTTCAGTATCTAATTTATATCCTTTAGATTCTTTGAGTTCATCAAGCATCTTATCCATTTCTGTTCTTGGATGTCCCTTAGCGATGTTAGTGAACATTAAGATGAAACGACGATAAGAGTCGTATGCAAATCTTTCATTTGAAGTTTCTTTAGCAAGTACTTCAACAGTTTCATCATTTAAACCTAAGTTTAGAATAGTATCCATCATACCAGGCATAGAAACTCTAGCACCAGAACGTACAGATACTAATAGAGGGTTCTTATTGCCACCAAAATTCTTACCAGATTCTTTTTCTACTCTCTTGATTGCAGCGTAGATTTCATCAATTAGGTATTGTGGTAATTTCTTACCTTCATCATAATAAAGTGTACAAGCTTCAGTTGTAATAGTGAATCCTTGTGGAATTGGAACTCCAATATGAGTCATTTCAGCAAGGCCAGCACCCTTACCACCGAGTAATTCTTTACCTTTTCCATAAGCTTCTTTGAAGTGGAAAGCGTATTGTTTTGACATAAAATATATTCCTCCTGATTTTATTTATCAAACACCTTTTTTATTATAACATAACTTTAAAAAAGTTATATAAAATATTGCATAAGACTACAAAAAGATTTAAATCTTTTTCTTAACTTTTGCATAATTAAAGAAAAAACACGGGTTTCTCCCCGTGTTTTTACTAAATTGTCATTATATCTTTAACCTTAATTTCAAGTTGAGTATCGATTTCTTTGATATATTTATCAGTTAAATCTTGAACGTCTTTTAGGTATGCATCTAGCATATCTTCACTAATTTCTTTATCCTTTTCATTTTGTTTTAAAGCACTATTAGTTTCTTGACGTACAGTTCTAACTTGAACCTTAGCATCTTCGCTTGATTTTCTAACTTCTTTTACAACTTTTACTCTATTTTCTTCGGTCATTGGTGGAAGAATAATCCTTATACCATTACCATCGTTTTGTGGAGTGACACCCATATTAGCAGCAAAAATTGCTTTTTCGATTAGTGGAAGAGCTGACTTATCATAAGGTTTAATATAAATTTGATTTCCTTCTGGAACGCTAATAGAAGAAATTTGATTAACAAGTGTATCAACTCCATAGTATGGGATTGTTAAACCATCAAACATTTTTGGATTAGCTCTACCAGTTCTTGCGTTGTTTAGAACGTTTTTGAATGATTTAAGAACATTCTCCATTCTCTCTTCGCAATCAAGCATCAAAGTATCAGAATCTATCATATTATCTCTCCTTTTTGATTAATGTCCCTATTTTTTTACCTTCTAAAGCGGTTTTAATTGCGCCCTTTAAACTCATATCAAATACCAAAATATTGATATCATTTTCATCTGCAATTGAGGCAGCAGTTAAATCCATAACTTGAAGTTTTTCTTTAAGAACATCCCTATGAGTTAGTATATCATATTTTTTAGCATTTTTGTCAACATTTGGGTCTTTATCATAGACACCATCAACACCATTTTTAGCCATAAGCACGAGGCTAGCCTTAATATCAACAGCCCTTAAAAGAGTTGCTGTATCTGTTGAGAAGAATGGTTTTCCAGTCCCGCCTGCAAAAATACAAATATTACCTTCTTCTAAAAGCTTATTTGCTTCACTTACTGTATATGTTTCTAAAACTTGTGGAAGTTCAAGGCATGTGAGCACTTTTGTAGGACATCCTGCTTGAACAAGCGCATTTTTTAGTGCGATTGCATTAAGAATTGTGCCAGTCATTCCCATATAGTCACATTCAACCCTTTCGATACCGATCTTCTCTGCATCTCTTCCTCTAAAGAAATTACCTCCACCAACAACGATACCAATTTCATATGTTTTTAAATCGTATGCTGCTTTAATCTCTTTAGCAAGATCAGTAATAACTATAGGATCAACGCCAACACCGCTTTTACCACCAAGCGCTTCCCCGCTTAATTTTAATACTACTCTTTTCATAAAAACCCTCTTTTAAGTATAGAAAAGGAACACAAAAAGTGTTCCATTTCAATTAATTGTTCATTTGAGAATAAACTTCATCAACAAAGTTATTCTGTTTCTTTTCGATACCAGCACCAACAACGTTTCTTGAATAAGAAACAAGTTTAGCACCGTTATTCTTTAAGAATTGTTCAACTGTTACACCTGGATCCATTAAGAATGCTTGATCCATTAGACAAATTTCCTTTAATCCTTTTTGGATACGTCCTTCGATCATTCTTGCGATGATTTCAGCAGGTTTATTAGGATTTTCCTCTTTAGCTTCTTTAGTTAAGATTTCTCTTTCATTAGCTAAATATTCAGGGTCAACACTATTTCTATCTAAATAACGTGGATCGTTAGCACATACATGCATTGCAACCTTCTTAGCAAGATCACTATCAGCGCCTTCAACAACAGTAACAACCGCAATCTTACCACCATTGTGCTTATAAACACCAAATGATTGGTTATCAGCTTTTGTGATAACTTGAACGTTTCTTAAAGTGATGTTTTCACCAATAACTGCGATGAAACCGAGTAACATATCTTTAACAGTTTCACCCTTAGCATTCTTAGCTTCCATAGCGCAATCAGTGCACTTAGCACCGCTTTGAACTAGAACTTCACCGAGTTCAGCAACAAAGTTATTGAATTTTTCGTTCTTAGCAACGAAATCTGTTTCACAGTTTACTTCATAAACTAATGCATCATTGCCATTAACTAATACGTTGAATACGCCTTCTGCAGAAATTCTAGAAGCTTTCTTAACAGCTTTAGCGATTCCTTTTTCTCTTAACCATTTAGCAGCAGCTTCAATATCTGAATTATTTTCTTCAAGAGCCTTCTTGCAGTCCATAATTCCTGCGCCAGTTCTTTCTCTTAAATCTTTTAATAACTTAGTATCAATATTCATATGATTTCCTCCGCTATATTAATTAGTTCTTTAAAGCTTCGATTAATTCAGCTTTTTTCATTGATGAGATACCAGCAACTCCTTTTGCTTTGCAAGCTTCTTTGAGTTCAGCAACTGTCATCTTTTCATAGTCAACTTCAGCTTGAGCTTCAACTTCTTGAGCTTGAGCTTCTTGAACTTCTTCTTGAGCTTGTGGAGCTTTTCTAGGCTTTCTATCCTTCTTAGCTTCTTCAGGAACATTTACCATTTCTGTGATAACTTGTTCAACTTCTTCTTGAGTTTCTTCAACTTGATCGTTTTCAACAACACCACCAGCACCTTCAATTAATGCATCAGCCATCTTAGCGATGATGAGCTTTAATGAACGGATTGCGTCATCGTTTGCAGGAATAACATAGTCAACATCATCTGGATCACAGTTAGTATCTACGATTCCAAATACTGGTATATGTAATCTCTTAGCTTCGAGAATAGCTGTTCTTTCTTCTCTTGGATCTACGATGAAAATAGCTTGAGGTTGATCTTGCATTTCAAGAATACCACCTAAGAACTTTTCAAGTCTTGCCATTTTCTTTCTGATGTCGTTAACTTCTTTCTTTCCGAGTTGATCGAAAATTCCATCAGCTTCCATCTTCTTGAAATCTTGATATTTTCTAATAGATTTCTTGATTGTCTTGAAGTTTGTTAAAGTTCCGCCAAGCCATCTAACATTAACATAGTAATGTCCACAACGAACTGCTTCTTCCTTAATAACTTCTTGAGCTTGTTTCTTAGTTCCAACAAAAAGAACTTTTCCACCATCTTTACCGATTTCTTTGAATACTGCATAAGCTTGATCGATGCAATCGCTTGTCTTTTGTAAATCGATAATATGAGTTCCTGCTCTTTGAGTGAAGATGTATGGAGCCATCTTAGGGTTCCATCTGTTGGTCTGGTGACCAAATTGTACGCCGGCTTCTAGTAAAGCCTTCATTGAAATAACTGCCATTTTTTTGTTTTTCTCCTTATTTTCTGATTTTTTGCCTCCACCACTTCAACATTTCTAGGCACTCCAATGGGAGCTCGAGCCCTCCACTCCATGGTGTGTGTATTTTTGGCCTTATATATAATAGCAAATATTGAATGAAAATACAAGTATTTTCTTTTGGCGAAGAATTCCTATAAAAAAATAGAGGCTTAATTTCCTCTATTTCACTTATATACAACCTCGAATTCTTCCAAGACCAATTCCATTTGTTCATTAAACTCTAGATTGCATTGTATTACTTCCACAAATCTTCATGCGTCACATTATATAACCTTAGATAAGAAGTCTTTTAGTCTTGGATTTTTAGGATTATCAAACACTTCTTCAGGTGTCCCTTCTTCTTGAATGATTCCGTTATCGATATAGATTACTTTTGATGCAACCTTCCTAGCAAATGCCATCTCATGAGTGACAATTATCATTGTAAGACCTGAAGATGTTAATTCTTCCATTAAAGATAATACCTCACCAACCATCTCAGGGTCAAGCGCAGATGTTGGTTCATCAAAAAGCATTACATCAGGATTCATGCATAAACTTCTAATTATTGCAATACGCTGTTCTTGGCCACCAGATAGTTTTGATGGATATTCATCTTTTTTATCTAAAAGTCCAATTCTTTTTAATAGTTCAGTTGCTTTTTTAGTTGCATCTTCCTTGTTCATCAGTTTTAGTTCAACTGGCGCTAAAGTTAGGTTTTCTAATACCGTCAGGTTATTAAATAAATTGAAATGCTGAAAAACCATTCCAATTTTACTTCTTGCAACAGTAATATCAAGATAGTTATCATTTAGGTATTTTTTAATAGAATTCTTATATTCTTTTCCTTCTTTAATTGGTTTTAATAAATGATTATTTTTAATTGTATCAAGCGCTTCTTCTTCGCTCATATTATTTGATAATAACCTAGCATATGTCTTCGATTTTTTAATAATATCATCGTGTTCATATGGATCAATCTCGCTTATTAACTTATCATTAAAATATATTTCACCACATGTTGGTTCTTCAAGTCTATTTATACATCTTAGGAGTGTAGATTTCCCAGAGCCAGATGCTCCAATTATAACTATTTTTTCTCCCTTTTTAATGGATAAATTTACTCCCTTTAAAACTTCATTTTGTTTGAAGTATTTATGTACATTCTTAATATCAATTATGTTTGTCACTCTTATGAAGCTCCTTTTCAAATATTTTAATTAGGAATGTAAATAAATACACAACAACTAGATAAAATAGAGCAGCAATAATAGATGGTGCAAAAAAGTCAGATATCGCATAGGAAATGGTAGATGATGCTTGATTTAAATCAAATGTGAGAGTTCCAACAGTGCTTCCAACCATCGATATAATTGCGGTTTCTTTTAAAAGAGCAATGACTTCATTGCCAATTGCAGGAATCACGTTTTTTATTGCCTGTGGAAGAATGATTTTTTTCATCGTTTTTATTTCTGAAAGACCTAGGCTTATTCCTGCTTCCATCTGTCCACCATCAACACTCATTATTCCAGCACGAATGCTTTCAGAAACATATGCCCCACTATTTACCCCAAAACATAGAATTACAGCGTATACCTTAAATCCAGGGATTGCAAAAAGCGCGAATACAAATATAAAGAGTTGAAGGGCAACTGGAGTACCTCTAAAAACAGTTGTATAGATATTACATATCGTATTAGGTATTGCAAGAGCTTTGTTCGCTCTTGCAAATACCTTAATAATAGCAACCAAAAACCCTAAGACAAGACCAATTACGACCGCAATAAAAGTGATACCTAAAGTGTTTAGGAACCCCTCTAAAATATAATTTCTATATTCGGCTGTCGTAATTATCTCTACTAGATCTTGGAAGAATTTCATAACTATTCTATTCCTAAATGTTTGTTAACGAGTTTTTGAACACCATTTACACCATTTGTGTCTTCTTTTAAAATATCAGTTAAAACTTCGTTGATAGCGTTTAAAATTTCTGTTTCACCTTTTGTTACACAAATAGCATATTCATCGAATGCGAGTTCATCATCTTCACCTTCGCCAC
>ONMY01000275.1 GCA_900318975.1 uncultured Bacillota bacterium
AAACTTATATCCAAGCGCAAGTCCAAAAAGTAAATGCCCAAGTTCATGGATAGTTGTAGGAATCATAAATGATAGAATAAATAGTCCAATAAATTCCAAAACAAATAAAAATATATTATCATATTTATACATAAAAAATATGAAAAAAAACGTAGCTAAATCTACTATTGCTAGTATAAAAGTTAAGATTTTATTTCTTTTTGTGGTATCTTGAGGTTTTAAATTCATAATAATAATTTCTATTTTAATTATATTAGAAATAGAAAATTATTCAATAGAAATATAGATATTAATGCATTTTATTCATATAAATATGAAAAAATAAAAGAAAAAGTCACGATTTTTCGTGACTTTTCATTATTACATTTGAACTGGATATACAGAAACTTGTTTATCGCTTCTTCCAACGCGTTCATATTTAACAATGCCAGAAACCTTAGCAAATAGAGTATCATCTCCACCCTTACCTACGTTATTTCCAGGTTTAACTTTAGTTCCTCTTTGGCGGTAAATAATTGAACCAGCGCTGCAGTATTGTCCATCACCGAGTTTAGCACCTAGTCTACGACCAGCTGAATCTCTACCATTCTTTGTTGAGCCGACACCTTTGTGAGAGGCTAAGCAAATTAGGCTTTTTAAATTTAACATTTGTTTATCCTCCTTCTTATTAGTTAATTGATTTTACGACTAATTTTGTATAGGCTTGTCTGTGGCCTCTTGTTTTATGGAATTGTTTCTTAGGTTCATATCTAACTACTAAAACTTTTTTACCTCTTCCTTGTTTAACGACGTCACATACAACTTTTGCGCCATTAACATAAGGGTTTCCAAGTTTAACTTCATCAGCTGCAACCATTAGAACTTTGTCGAATGTGTATTCTTGACCAGCTTCAACGTTTAATTTTTCAACGTAGATTTCTTTGCCAACTTCACATCTAACTTGTTTTCCACCAGTTTCAACTACTGCGTACATGTTCTTCCTCCTATATACCTTTTCGATAGACTCGCCTTTGAGGTACCAATTAGATGGGTTTTAGACCTCTTTAGTGCGGTTGCGAACTTCACACGCGTATTATTTTACATTAAATGTATAATAATTTCAACTTTTTTTTTTCTGAATTTTAAATAATTATTTTATATTAGATAAAATCTAACATAAAAATCATGAATCAATGATTTTATGTGGCATTATTGAGTATTTCATTGAGTAATAATATTCGTCAGTTAGTATTAATGAATCAAATAGATTTATATTAAATTCATTGAGTTTATTCTCTAGATTATTCAACGTCTTTTTATCCTCAACTGAGGGTTCAGTTGATCCACCAGGATGATTATGCGCAATTATTATATTTGTGCTATTGAGTTTTAACGCTCTTTTTAAAACTTCATTGATAGTAAAATATGCAGAATTAAAGGAGAATGAATTTATGATTTGTTTAGAGATAACTTTAAAGGCAGGGTTTAAATATAGTATCACAATTCTTTCATTTGATAGACCATAAAAATCATCTTTAAGATATAATACTTCATCTCTTAGTGTTCTAATTGTTTTAGTATTTTTATATTGTTTTCTAATTCTATTTGAAAGTTCGATTGCAGAAATTATTGTCATAGCTTTCGCTTTTCCAATTCCTTTAAACATCATCAGCTCTTCAAATGTATAATCATTTAAATTTGAAAGAGACGTTACTTCTTTTAATATTTTTTCAGAAAGTTCTAGTACAGGCTCATCTTTTGATCCTGTCTTAATGAGTATTGCGAGTAGTTCTTTATCATCAAGTGATTGAATACCATATTTTTCGAGCTTTTCTCTTGGACCATATTCTATTTTCATAAATTCACCTCGATAAATAAATACTCATATGAGGCTAGTTTTTCCCAAAAAAATAATAAAAGATTTGGCAAAAAACCAAATCTAATACTTTAAATGTGTATAATTTATTAAAAAAATATATAAACAAAATTCAATGTTTTTTTGAAATTCTTTTTATAATAAATTTATGACATGTAACTTAATAATTTAAAAAGGCATCTGATATATGCCTTTTTAAATCTTTTATTCTGTTCTAAGTGCAACTACTGGATCACATTTAGCTGCATAACTTGATGGAATTAGTCCAGAAATTACGCTTAAGAGGAAACTGATTACTACAAGTATTACTCCGCCAAGTACTGGGAGAGTTGCTACGTTTTCAATTCCTGCTAAATATTCAACTAAAAGTGAAATTGGAATATTTAATAGAATTGTGATTGCGATACCAATTAAACCTGCGATGAGACCAGTAATAAAGGTTTCTGCGTTAAAGATATTTTTGACATCTCCTTTAGATGCTCCCATTGCACGGAGTATTCCAATTTCCTTTGTCCTTTCAATTACGCTTATGTATGTTATTATCGCAATCATTATTGACGATACGATAAGTGAAATTGATACAAAGGCAATAAGGACATAGGTAATTGCATTGATAATCGTTGTAACACTACCCATGATAGATGCTAGATAGTCATTATATGTGATTCTTTTTTCATCTAGTTCTTTTTCTTCTAAATCTGGATATAGTGTTTCAAGATTATTGTTGTATTCTTGGATGAAATCAACTATCTTATCTTTATCTTCAAATGAGTAAGGATATATACTAATTGATGATGGTTCTAATAGATCAACTTTACCAAAATAATTAGAATACATTAGTGGAACCATAGTATCCTCGTTTATCTGATCTATTTCTGCATCAGTTAATGGGAAGTTATCTGGTGCATAATTCTTCATCATTCTAAGAGATGTTTGAATTGTTTCCCAAGTTTTACCTTTTGTTGACATTTGACTTATGAAATCATAGATACATGTATCTTCATGAGCTTCTTGAGTCTTTACTACATCTGAATTATTGTTTACTTCAATAATCTTATTTACGAGATTATTTGAATATGCGATTGTGCCATTTATTGAATGGCTCTTAGAATTTGGATTAGGTCTAATTACACCACATACTTTAACCTTTAATATATTCTCATTTCCTGATTCAAGAAGAGCTGTCATCTTCTCAGTATTTTTTGAGATATTTGTATATGTTTGAACGCTTCCCTCTTCTACTTCATCTTTTTCAAAGTACTGTGAATCTGGAACAATATAATATTCAAGTCCTAGGATATCTTCATATGTAAATTCATATGAATATACTGACTTTGGATCTTCATTATTATCTGGATCAGTAACATATCTAAATAGCTGTGCTATATATCTATCACCATTATTATTGTTTACAAGACCTGTTGAATAAGCTGCAAAGTCTGAGATTTTATTATTTTCATCCACTACAAAGAGTACATCTATTGAATCATCACTTGGCCATTCACCTGCAAGTAGATCATACTGTTCCATCACAGTCTTTCTATCATCGAACATCTTATCCCAAGTATTCATATTTGACATAAGTGTCTCAATTTTATCTGTCGTATACTGTGGACTCATAATATAGAGCTGTTCACCAGTATCGGGGTCAACTCGTGGAAGTGTGAAAGGTTTTACCTTTCTAACCTCAAAATTACCATCAGCATTCTTATAATTTGCATCATATGCTGTAATAGATACATTATATCCATAGTCTATTTGAAGGATATAATCTTCATCTTTTAGATTCTTTTTTTCAATATATTCTTTAAATGCCTTAAGATCGTTTTGTTTAGAATTGTTCGCAACATTTCTAAGTAAATCGACTAGAACATATCTTGGTACTACTGTATCATTTTCAACATTCGAACTATCATTTTTATCTTCTTCCATGTTTTGTGCCATAAAACTTGCGAAGAGAGATGTGATATCCAAATTATTTCTTGATAGACTTATTGGATACTGTGATAATGTACTTCTCTCAACATCTTTAACATAATCATTAAAACCGGTTGATACAGATAAAATTAATGCAATACCAATAATACCAATTGATCCTGCAAAACATGTAAGAATTGTACGTCCTATTTTTGATCTAAGGTTTGAAAGAGAAAGCTTTAGTGCAGTCACAAATGGCATTCCAACTTTCTTGATTTTACCTTTCTTGTTTTCGTATTTTTTATTTTCTTTTATTTCGTTTTCTTTAGCTTCTTCGATTTCAGCTTCAGTTGGATCATATGGATTTGAATCATCAACCATTTCGCCATCTTTTAGTTTTATTATTCTTGTTGAGTATTTGTTTGCGAGTTCTTCATTGTGGGTAACCATCACAACGAGGCATTCATTAGATAATTCTTTTAGAATATCTAAAACTTGAACTGATGTTTTAGAATCAAGCGCTCCTGTTGGTTCATCCGCAAGGAGTACTGATGGTTTATTTACGATTGCACGGGCAATCGCAACACGTTGCATTTGTCCGCCTGAAAGTTGTCTTGGGAATTTATGTATTTCATCTTTTAAGCCTACTTTTGTTAAGGCTTCTATTGCCATATCTTTACGTTTTTTCTTATCGATATTGGCAATTGTAAGAGCTATTTCAACGTTTGATAGAATATTTTGGTGAGGAATAAGATTATAGGATTGGAAAACAAAACCAACTTTGTGGTTTCTATACATATCCCAGTCTTTGTCTTTATATTCTTTTGTGCTTCTACCATCAATTAGAAGATCTCCATCTGTATATCTATCTAGTCCACCAATGATATTTAGGGTTGTCGTTTTACCACAACCTGATGGACCTAAAATAGATACAAATTCAGAGCTTCTTAAAGTCATTGATATTCCCTTTAAAGCATGAACTGGGTTTTCAGACATTTGATAGATCTTTTTAATGTTTTTTAGTTCTAGCATTTTATTTTTCCTCCAAGTAATAAATCTCTAGCATACGAAATGAAATATAATGATCCACAGATAAGAACTGCATTTCTTGAATCTATATATGAGAGCGCTTTTTTAATCGCAATATCATACTTTTCAATTGCCATTTTATCACTTAAATGTGATAAATTAATGAGGTTTAAAGCTTTTTCGCATCTACTATATGGAATTTCCGTAAATATTATTCTTTTTGCGAATGAATCTAGTGTTTTTACCATATTAGATGTGTCTTTATCAGCCATCGCTGTAAATACAACTGTAATATCTTTTGCAGTATAGGCGAGGATTGTCTTTTTTAATGCTTCTATACCTTCTCTATTATGTCCACCATCTAAAATAATATCCTTATCTATTACTTCAAATCTACCAGGCCAGAAGGTATTTTTTAAAGCATTATTTATCGTTTCATCTGATATATTAAATCCATAGACTGTATTTAATACATTAATGATTTCGATAACAACACTCATATTTCTTGCTTGATGGAATCCAATTAAGCTTGTCTCATATTTTTTACCTTTATAGGTAAAGAGTGTTCCATTCTCTTTAATTCTTATATTCTTTAAATTTCGAACAAGATATAGAGGTGCTTCATAGGCAAATGAATATTCTTTAATAGTCTCCATTAACTCTTCTCTATCAATCGCAGTTACAAATGGAGTTCGATATTTCATAATACCTAGTTTTTCTTTTAGGATCTTTTTATAGGTAAATCCGAGCTGTGCTGTATGGTCTTTTTGGATATTTGTAACGGCGCTAACTAAAGGTTTTACGATATTTGTCGCATCGAGTCTTCCACCAAGGCCTACTTCATAGATTGCGATATCTACTTTTTCTTCACTAAAATAGATGAAAGAGATTAGTGTAATTATTTCAAAGAATGATAGTGGTTGATGTGATTTTTCAAATTCTAAATTGAAATAATACATCTTGTTTATGAGTTCTAATAATCTATCATCACTAATATAATCATCATTAATCTGGATTCTTTCATTAAATTTCACGACAAAAGGTGAGACATATAGTCCCACTTTTAGTCCATGAAGTTTTAAGACATTCTTTAGGGTAACTGAAGTTGATCCCTTTCCGTTTGTCCCACCGATATGAATTACTTTAAAATCTTTATCAGGATTTTTAAGGAGTTTTAGTGCATCCTCCATATCGGATAGATCAAACCTCTTTGAAAACTTCTTACAGTTGTTTACCCAAGATATCGCATCAGTTAAACTATTAAACATTTTCTATTCTTTTAAGTTCATCTTCAAGGTGTTTCTTAGTATCTTGATATTTAAGGAGTTTTTCTTTTTCTTCATTGATCTTAGATTCAGGAGCTTTCTTTAAGAAATTCTCATTTGAAAGAATTGCATTAGATCTTATGAGTTCCTTATTGATGTTTTCGAGTTTTTTAATTAGATCAGCTTTTAATTCATCAGTATTTACGAGTTTATTTAGTGGAATATATGCTTTATACTGATCTGAAATAATAGATACTGCATCTTGAATTTCAAGTTTATCAAGAGTGATTGTAAGAGGTGCAGGATTTAAGAATTTAGTTAGATATTCTCTTGATTCACTTAAGAATTCAAATATCTTTTTATTAAGTGGTTGAATTAAAAGTTCAATTGGTTTTGATAGTGATACACCATTTTCATTTCTAATAACTCTTACCTTCTTAATTAAATCAATAACGATATCCATAGATGCTTTTTCATCTCTATAGATATTCTTATCTACTACTGGATATTTAGATACTGAAATACTCTTTTCTTTTGGATATATCTTTAGATATATATCTTCTGTAATAAATGGAGTATATGGATGTAAGAGTTTTAGAATTGTAACTAAGGTCTTGAGTAGAATCTTCTTTGTCTCAATTCTATTTGGATTAATTTTAGATAGTTCTAGGTAGATTGATGCAAAATCATCATATACGAAATTATAGATATACCTTGCAGCCTCACCAAATTCATATTTATCAAAGAAATAATTTACTCTTTCTATTGTATCATTTAATTTTGTGAGTAACCATTTATCGAGTGTATTTAATTCTTGTGGTTTTAAATCAAGTTTATATGGGTCGATATCACCTACAGTATTTAAACAATATCTTGCGATATTCCAAATCTTGTTTAAATAATTCCAACAAGATTTAACTTTTTCTTCTTCATACTTGAGGTCAAGTCCCATAGTTACACCAGTTGTTAAGAAGTAACGAACGGTATCACAACCATATTTTTTAATCTCTTCCATTGGATCAATTCCATTTCCAAGAGATTTACTCATCTTACGACCTTGTGCATCTCTTACAAGACCATGAATAACTACATCTTTAAATGGATCTTTTCCAGTAAATTCAATTCCTTGGAAAATCATTCTTGAAACCCAGAAGAAAATAATATCATATCCAGTAACTAGACAGTCGGTTGGATATCTATTTTTATAAAGGTCAGAATTTTCAAGATAATCTAGGGTTGAGAATGGCCAAAGAGCGCTTGAGAACCATGTATCAAGAACGTCTTCATCTTGAACCCAACCATCTCCTTCTGGCTTTTCACCACAGTATATTTCATCACCACGATAATATACTGGGATTCTATGTCCCCACCAGAGTTGACGTGATATACACCAGTCTTCACAGTTTTCCATCCAAGCTTCCCAGATCTTTCTAAATCTTTCTGGAACAAAATTAACTTTAGATTTAGCTAAGGCTTGGTCTGAGAGAGGTTTCATCTTAACGAACCATTGCTCTGATAGCATTGGTTCAACCATTGAACCAGTTCTTTCACTATATCCAACTGCGTGGTTTATTTCTTCCATCTTTATTAAAGCACCACTCTTTTTAAGTTCTTTTACAAGCGCTTCACGGCATTCAAATCTATCCATCCCTTCATATTTTCCACCAAGAGATGTGATTTTACCCTTTTTATCGATTGCAATTGGCATAGAAAGATTATGGCGTTTTCCAACTTCATAGTCATTTGGATCATGTGCTGGAGTTACTTTAACTGCACCTGTACCAAATTCCATATCAACATAACTATCTTCAATTATTGGAATTATTGTATCAGTACCAGGAATTCTTACATTCTTTCCAACATACTTTTTATATCTCTTATCTTTTGGATTTACCATTACTGCGGTATCTGCGAACATTGTCTCAGGACGAGTTGTCGCAACTGTAATACCACCTTTACCGCTTTCAAATGGATATGTAATATGATAGAGATATGCTTTAGTATCTTCATGGATGATTTCAATATTTGATAGGGCAGTTTCAGCTTCTGTATCCCAGCTAATTATTCTTTTTCCATGATAAATTAAGCCCTTATCATAAAGTGTTTTAAATACATAAATTACTGTCTTGTTTAGCTTCTCATCAAGAGTGAATCTTTCGTGCTTATAATCAAGTGATAAACCTAGTGATGCCCACTGACTTCTAATAACTTTTGCATAATCATGTTTCCACTCCCAGGCAACTTCTAA
>ONMY01000088.1 GCA_900318975.1 uncultured Bacillota bacterium
CTAGGCATTCTCGATACTAATAAAGCTATCGATGAAGCTTATAAAAGAGATTTAGACCTTGTTTGTGTTGCTCCACAGGCAAATCCTCCAGTATGTAAAATTTTAAATTATTCAAAATTTAGATACGAAAAGGAAAAGAAAGAAAAAGAAGCTCAAAAGAACCAAAAGATTATTGAAGTTAAAGAAATTCAATTATCTCCAGTAATCATGGAGCACGATTTCAACACTAAACTATCTCAAGCTCAAAAATTCCTATCTCAAGGAAATAAAGTAAAAGTTACCATTAGAATGTTTAGAAGATTTATGCCACTATTAGATCAAGCATTAAACAATGTCAATCTATTTGCAGAAAAACTTCAAGAAATATCTACAACTGATGGTAAAAAAGCAGTGCTCGATGGAAATACAATTTCATTAATGATTTCACCACTCAAGAAGAAAACAAATTAAAGGAGATATATATTATGCCAAAAATGAAATCACATGGTGGTACTAAGAAGAGATTTAAAGTATCTGGAACTGGCAAGATTATTAGAGGCCAAGCTTATAGAGACCACCTTCACAGTCACAAAAAAGCTTCTGTTAAGAGATCACTTAGAAGCGATAAGGTAGTTTGCACATCTGATGCTAAAGGCGTTAGACGTCAAGCTCCATATTTATAGGAGGAATAAACAATGGCAAGAGTAAAAACTGGTAAAACAAATCATCAAAGACACGTTAAAGTCTTAAAACTCGCTAAGGGCTACTTCGGTGGTAAACATTGTTTATACAAGAGTGCTCATGAACAAGTTATGCATAGTGGTAAATATGCATATAATGACAGAAGAAAGAACAAGAGCAACTTCAGAAAACTTTGGATTCAAAGAATCAATGCTGCAGCTAGAATGAATGATTTATCATATTCTATGTTAATGCATGGTTTAAAACTTGCTAACATCAACATCAACCGTAAGGTTCTTGCTGAAATCGCTATTGCAGATGCTAGTGGATTTACAGCTATCTGCGATCAAGCTAAAGCAGCTTTAAACTAATTAATCAAATATAAAACAAGTATTGGAGACCCAATACTTGTTTTATTTTATATTAATTTAAAATGCTAAAATCTCTTTTTTAAGTTCATTAATTGCTTCCCTTGGACTACCTTTAAATACTACCTTACCTTTTTTAAATAAAACACCTTTTTTAGATATAAAGGCAACACCCATATCGGCATCCTTTGCCTCTCCTGGCCCATTTACAAGGCATCCCATAACCGCAACTGTAATTTTCTTATCTACATTCTTTAAAAATTCGTCAATTTCTTTTGCATATTTTTCTAAATTTACTTCAGTTCTTCCACAAGTTGGACAACTGATTAAATCAGGAGAATCTAAAAGATTTAATGATTTTAATATATCTTTTGCAGCATAGATTTCTCTAATAGGGTTTCCCGTAAGAGATACTCTAAGAGTATCTCCAATACCATCATTAATTAGACTTCCAATAGCGATTGCTGATTTAATAATTGCACTATCACCAATTCCAGATTCTGTTAAGCCAATATGTAATGGGTAATCATATATTTTAGATATCTTTCGATATGCCTCAATTGTGTCAAGAACATTAGATAGTTTTACTGATAAAACAATCTTTTTTAAACCTAGTTTTTCAACCTTTTCAACATACTTTTTCAAGCTCATTACGCATTTATCAACTGTCGAAAAGCTAGTATCAACTAAATCTTTTTCAATGCTTCCTGAGTTTACTCCAATTCTAACTGGAATATCAAATTCTATGCATTTATCAATTAAAGCTTTTAACTTATCATCACTTCCGATATTTCCAGGATTAAATCTAATCTTATCAACACCATTTTCAATCGCAAGAATTCCAAGTTCATAGTTAAAATGGATGTCTGCGACAACAGGAATAGAAAGAGCTTTTTTAAGTTCTTTAATCTTAATAGAATCCTCTTTAGTCTTTACTGCAACCCTAACGATATCTGCGCCAGCCCTTTCAAGTTCCTTGCATTCTTTTATACATGAATCAAGATCACTTGGAAGATGTGTTGACATCGATTGAATTAGAATTCTATTATTTCCACCTATAATCTTATTTCCAATTTTAAATTCTATAGTCTTTTTTCTTTCCATACTTAAATTATAACATCATTTAAAGATAAATGCTTTTAAATATAATTTAAAAATTATTAATTCAATAAAATAAAAACTTGATTTTACTATCAATTAATGCTATATTTTATTAGGAAATATATATGGAGGCAGATTATAATGGCTGACGGAAGATTAAGTTTCGTATTAAAATGCAGTGAATGTGGTAGTGAAAACTACAATGGTACTCGTAATAAAAAGTTACATTCAGAAAAAATGGAAGTTTTAAAATACTGCAAAGTTTGCAATAAGAAGACTGTCCACAAAGAAAAGAAATAAAACAAAACTTCGTTACGAAGTTTTTTTTATTTTTGTTGTATAATAAAGTATGAAAATCTTTAGGTTAACTGATAAACTCTTTGAAGAAAATGCATACATCATAGTAAGAGAAAAAGATGTAACAATCATAGATCCAGGATTTAACTATAATAAAATAGTTACTTTTTTAGATGAAAACAATCTTTCTTTAAATAGAATCATCTTAACCCACGGACATATCGATCATATTAATGACATCGATAAATTATCAAGTAAATATAAAGATGTTCCAATATATATAAATGAATTTGATGCTGATTTTCTATTAGATTCATCTCTTAACTGTAGTAGGCAATTTGGAAATCCAAAAGTATTCAGTGAAAACTTAAATATAATTCCAGTAGATGGAAATGCTGAAATAGATGGATTTAGTATTTATCATACTCCAGGTCATACAAGAGGAAGTATGATAATTAAAATATCTGATAAATTATTTACTGGTGACACACTCTTTAAAGAATCAGTTGGAAGAACTGATCTTCCAACAGGCTCAATGAAAGTGCTCGAAGAATCCTTAACATTTATTTCAAAAACATTCAAAAAAGACACAACCGTTTATCCAGGCCACTATGATAAAACAACTATAAAGGATGAACTATTAAACAATACATATCTAAAAAAGAAAAACAAGGGGATTTTTAGAAGATGATTATTTTAATTGGACCATCCGCAAGTGGCAAAACAGAAGTTGTAAAATATCTAGTAGAGAATTTTGGCTATACTAAACTCGTCACAAACACCACAAGAGAAAAACGCATTGGTGAAATTGATGGGAAAGATTATAATTTCATAACCCGTGAAGATTTCCTAAATAAATTAAATAATAATGAGTTTTTTGAATATGTTGAATACAATTCAAACTACTATGGAACCCTAAAAAAAGATATCACGGATGAAAAAGTTGTAATATTAGAACCTAAGGGATTTCAAGCTTATCACCATTCAAAATTTCATGGAATCATATCTTTTTATCTAGACACAAGAGATGATTTAAGACGTGATAGAATGATAAAAAGAGGAGATAAAATTGAAAAAATAAAAGAAAGGCTTCTAAGCGATTCTAATATCTTCACAAAAGAATCAATTGAAGGAGTAGATTATATACTAAATTCTAACGATTTAACAGTTCCTGAACTCGCAGTAGAAATAGATAATCTTTATAAGAGAAGAATAAAAAAATAGTTTGCATTATGCAAACTATTTTTGTTGGAGCTTTATTAATTCATTCGCATCTTTTGAAGATGCTATTTGATTATAAGACCTATGATAAACATTAAATGATATATTCTTATATCTTCTAAATGATCTTTTGATCTTTATTTTCTTGATGACATCATATCTTATTATCCTATTATATGAGATGATGAACTTCATTCTAATGATTAATCTTTCTCCATCTATTACAATGTAACTGCCAAGAGAGAATAATAAGATCATAAATGAAAGTAGAATAAGTATTGAGATACCACCAATTACGTTATAGATGATAATTGGCACAGATACTATAATACTTAAAAGCCCAAATATGATGAGATTTGGAAGTATAATAGTTCCTTTATTATTCTTATTTAATATTATATTTAAATCTTTTTCGATGTTTTCTTTATTCATTGGTATAAATACATAGCGGTATTTAGAAACTTTAATGATAGATGTATATGTATTAAGTCTTTCAGAAAATGGTCCACCAATTATTGTTACATCATCTAATTTCGATTTTGGAAGATAATAGTTATTTTTAAATAATACGCCTTTCATCATATGAATATTATTCTCATCTACTCTAGATATTAGATTAGATGAATGGAGCATGTTATAGAGAATAAAAAGAAGGAATGCAAAAATAAAGAATAATATTCCAATAAACACAAGTCGCATTATATTATTAATGATAAATCCAAATATTAGATTGAATAATAATAAAGAGATAGTTGAAAGAAGAAGAGAGTTATAGATTAGAGCTTCAATACTCTTAGTATCTTGGTAAAACCCTTCATTCTTCTTGAATGGGGTTTTACTATCTGTCTTCATTTTTAAAATATCAGTGACAATTGATAGTGATTCATCTTTTTCAACATATAAAGAAAAAAGTTTTCTCTCATCAAGTGTATAAATAGTAAGTCTCTCAAGATAGAATAATGATAGAATGAAGTTTGTATTAATCCTTACTATATTCTTTTCATTGTTGAAGAATA
>ONMY01000073.1 GCA_900318975.1 uncultured Bacillota bacterium
GAACTAATATTTGCGCCTGGGTGAATATCGATACCAGTTAGTGAATGTGCTTCTTCTGTGATCATTCTTGCAACAAGAGGAAAACCTAAATTATTTAGTACATGCGCTACTCTATAATAGGAAATAGCTTTAAATCCAGGATAACAGAATATCACTTCATCACGGCTATCAATTGCAGGGTCAGACATCATAAAAAAGTCTAAATCTTGAAGTAATTCATTTTTAATAATTGGAAGTTCCTTTTTGAATAAATCAAACTTTTCGATATCATTATCAATGTATAAAAGGAAGTCGTTTTTAATAACTTCAATGTTTTCAATATTTAAAATAAAATTATCGATGACATTTTTAAGTAATGATAAATATCCCTTTTTATTGATTATTCCAACCATGTTTTATTATCTTCTTCCTTTTCCGTGAGACTGATAGTTTGGATCAAAACCTCTGATTTCACCTTTTTCAAATCTTTCACTCATTTGTTTGAGTCTTGATTCATCCATATTTGAAATCATCTTGAATGTCTTCTTTTGTTTTTCAAGCATTTGTTCAAGTTTATTTACATCTGAAAGACTTCTTCCAGATCCTTGAGCGATTCTTCTTTTTCTTGAAGAACTCATGGCGATTAGTGATGGATCTCTTCTTTCTTCTTTAGTCATTGAATTGATGATTACTTGAATGAAATCAAATTGGCTATCATCAACATCTTTTAATTGTTGAATGTTTGCCATACCTGGAATGAGCTTTAATAGGCCACTGAATTTACCCATTCTATTGATCATCTTCATCTGTTTTAAAAGATCATTATAGTTATAGGTACCATTCATCATCTTTTCCATGAGCTTTTGAGAGTCTTCTTCAGAGATTGCATCTTCAGCTTTTTCAATGAGTGTTAAAACATCACCCATACCGAGAATTCTTGATGCCATTCTGTCTGGATAGAATACTTCTAAATCATCCATTCTCTCACCGATACCACTAAACTTAATTGGTACACCAGTTACCTTCTTAACAGAAAGGGCTGCACCACCTCTTTGGTCACCATCGAGTTTAGTTAAAATTACACCTGTAATTCCAACTTCCTTGTTGAAAGTACCAGCAACATTTGCGGCTTCTTGACCCATCATTGAGTCTACTGTGAGTAAGATTTCAGTTGGTTCTACTTCCTTTTTGATATCCTTTAATTCTTGAATTAGAGGTACATCTATTTCAAGTCTACCAGCTGTATCGATGATTACTACATCATAAGATTCTTGTCTTGCCTTCTTTAAAGCTTCTTTTGCGATTGTGACTGGGTTTGTTTTACCCATTTCAAAGAAGTCTGTGTTAACACTTTCAGCAACAGTCTTTAATTGATCAATAGCTGCAGGTCTATAGATATCTCCTGCGACTAGTAGCACTTTCTTACTGTAGTTCTTAGCGATATATTTTGCGAGTTTACCAGCATGAGTTGTTTTACCAGCACCTTGTAAACCAATTAACATAATTGTGCTTACACCGCGTTC
The DNA here is from genome assembly GCA_900318975.1 of uncultured Bacillota bacterium. Classification (GTDB taxonomy): domain Bacteria; phylum Bacillota_I; class Bacilli_A; order Izemoplasmatales; family UBA1188; genus UBA1188. The sequence goes on from ONMY01000073.1 coordinate 1,503, forward strand.
TTTTAAAACTAAGCTAGATTCTTCTGAACCCATGAATTTTGTGAGTTCATCAGAAACAACCTTTACTACTTGTTGGCCAGGGTTTAAGCCCTTCATTATCTTTTCACCGAGAGCTATTTGTTTACAGTCATTAACAAAACTATTAACAACGCTTATATTGACATCAGCTTCAAGTAATGAAAGACGAACCTCTTTCATCATTTCATCGATATCTTTTTCATTTAAATAATCCTTATGAACAAATCTTCTTAAGGCCATGTTGAGTCTGCTTGTAAGATTTTCAAATGCCATAGATTATTCCTCCTCATATTCCTTAAGGATTTCATTTACTTCCTTAAGGTTTAACTGTTTAAGTTTATCAAATAAATCTTGATTAGATTTTTCTTTTTCTTCTAAATGAAGTTTTGATTCGTATTTTAAGAGTGCTTCTTTGGTTAAGTTAAGCTGTGAATATACAGCATTTCTACTAACATTATAATTTTCAGCAATTTCATGAAGTGACATATTTTCAAAATAGAATGCTTCAAAATATTCTTTTTGTTTATCTGTTAGAAGCTCTTTATATAGGTCATATAATTTGTTTATCTTAATGATTTCATCTAAGTTTTCCATTATTCAGTTTCACTCTCTTCAAATAATACGCCATTAAAGATCGAATATAGATATGAATCGATATCAAAATTATCAAAATCTTCAGCCTTTTCACCAAAACCATACATCTTTACAGGAATTCCAAGTGTATTACTGATAGATAAAACTACTCCACCCTTTGATGAACCATCAAGTTTTGTTAGGATAACGCCTGAAACTTTTGCGACTTCATTGAATACTTTTGCTTGATTAAGACCATTCTGTCCTGTGGTTGCATCGATTACTAGGAATGCTTCATGTGGGGCATCGCTTATATCTCTTCCAATTATTCTATAGATCTTTTCAAGTTCTTTCATTAGGTTAACTTTTGTTTGAAGTCTTCCGGCTGTATCACAAAGAAGATAATCAAAGTTTTCAGCTTTTGCCTTCTTCATTGCATCAAAAATAACACTTGATGGGTCTGATCCATCTGGTTTTGATACTACTGGAATATCTAATCTTTCGCCCCAGGTTTCAAGCTGTTCTCTTGCGGCAGCTCTAAATGTATCACCAGCAGCTAAGAGGACTTTTTTGCCTTCATTTTTTAATCTATATGCGAGTTTTGCGATTGAAGTTGTTTTACCACTTCCATTAACTCCCATAAAAAGATATACAGTAGGTCCAGATTTAGAAACATTAAGTTTTTGGTTTTCTCTTCCCTTGTACATGTTGTAGAAGTTATCAAAAAGTATTCCTTTTAATTCATCAACGCTTGTGATTTTGTGTTTCTTTATATCTTTTCTTAAGGCTTCCATATAGGTATTTGTGAAATCCATACCCATATCTGATAGAATTAATACTTCTTCAAGTTCATTTAAAAAAGCATCATCAACCTTTTTCTTAGATTCAAGAAGGTTTTTAAGGTTTGAAAAAGAATAGGATTTAGTCTTTTTAAGACCTAATTCCATCTTTTTTGCTTTCTGTTTCTCTTCTCTTGATTTGAATAAATTTTTAAAGAATCCCATAAGTCACCTTTTTCCTATGTATCATTATACCATAATGAAGTTAAAAATAAGAAAGCGATTATACACTTTCTTATTTTTGTTTCTTTTGATTGATATATGATATTGTGAATTTACATTCTGGGAAATTTGAACAGCCATAGAATTTTCTTCCAGCATATCTTCCTGTCTTAGCAACCTTAGAAACAAGGTGTCCAGTACTACATTCAGGACATGGAATTAGATCAACCATTGGTTCTGGTTCATCCTTTTTCTTTATGTATTTGCAAGCTGGATAATTACTGCAAGCTTCAAATGTTCCATATCTATTTGTCCTATAAACCATATCATGTCCACAATTAGGACAAATCTCACCTGTTGTTAGTGGTTTTGATGGAATTTTTATGGCATCATTATAAGTCTTTATAAAAGTCTTATAGAAATCATCAACGATTTTTTCTTCTTTTGCTTCGTTTAATGCAATCTCATCGAGTTCTTTTTCCATTGATGCAGTGTAATCTACATTTATGATACTGCTGAAGTGTTCTTTAAGATAATTGGATGCTAAAATCCCTAGTTGAGTTGGGATGATTGCTTTTTTCTCTATTACGATATAGTTTCTAGATTTTAGTGTTTCTATTGTAGATGCATAAGTAGATGGTCTTCCAATTCCTGATGATTCCATCTCTTTAATTAGAGTTGCCTCAGTAAATGGTTTTGGACCTTCTGTTTGTTTTTCGATATATGAAACGTTTTGTGTTGGTTTCATGATATCGCCAATTTCATGTGGGAAATAATACTTTGGTTCTTCTGTTTTTTCTTTTGCAACTCTATAACCTTTATTTATAGGTTTTTCAAATGTGATAGAAAAATCATAATTGTTGTTTGAAAGAAGTGCTGTCTTTGTTTCAAATTCTGCGTCTCTCATCATACAAGCTTCTGTTTGTTGGTAGATGAGTTTGTAGATTTTGAGTTGGTCTTTTGAAAGATATGGTTCAATGCTTTCAATGGTGTTATACATTGATACAGGTCTTATTGCTTCGTGAGCATCTTGAATATCTTGATTGTTATTGAATGTATGAACATATCCAATCGCATCATCGCCATATTTTTTCTTTATATGGGCACCTAAGTGTCTTATGAATGTGTCACTTAATCTTGTTGAATCAGTACGTATATAAGTAATAAGAGCCTGATGTCTTCCATTTATCTCAATTCCTTCATATAATTCTTGAGCTATCTTTTTAGTTTTTGATACGCTCATTGAGAATTTACTTAAGGCTTGTTGGAAGAGAGTTGATGTTGTAAAAGGAGCTGGAGCTTTTTCAATTCTTTTACCCATTTTAATCTCTTTTACAACAAAGAAATCATCAAGACTATCTATTATTGATTGAACTTTACCAAGTTCATCAAGAATTAATGTTTTTGATGGATGATTTGGATCTATTAGTTTAGCTTTAAAATGTCTAAACTGTGCTTCGATTTCGTAGTAGTATGTTGGTTTAAATGCTTTAATTTCTTCTTCTCTATCAGTGATAATTCTAAGACATGCGCTTTGTACACGCCCTGCGCTTATTGTTAAATCACCAGAAGAGATAATGTTTTTCTTTAAGAGTGAAGATAATTTATAGCCGATTATTCTATCCATTATCTTTCTTGTTTCTTGGCTTGCGAATAGATTTTCATCGATATCACGTGGTGTATTTATTGCCTCTAGGATTGCATCTTTTGTGATTTCATTGAATTCTATTCTCTTAACTGGCTTTGTGCCAATATTTAATACTTCTTTTAAATGCCAGCTTATGGCTTCGCCTTCTCTATCAGGGTCTGTCGCAAGATAAATATTATCCGCTTTTTCTACTTCTTTATTTAAAAGTCTAATAGTAGCTTGTTGATGAGGGATTATTGAGTAAATTGGCTTATAGTTATTATTGAAATCAAGTCCTAAGTTGTCTTTTCCGCTATTTTCTATGTCTCTTATGTGGCCTTTAGAGGCTACAACTTCAAAGTCTTTTCCAAGGAATTCTTTGATTGTTTTTGTCTTAGCTGGAGACTCAACGATTACTAGATTCATGACTGCCCTCCTTTAACTATTGATAATTATAAGCACAAAAAATATGTATTAGTCAACAGAAAATTTTGGAAAAAAAATTGACCATTATTCTTTAATAATAATGGTCATTCTATCACGGTTCATTGAGTCTTTTAAATTGACTATTTTTACATCGCTGAAATGTGATTTTATTATGATGTTTAATTCATCTTTTTTATCATATCCATGTTCAAAACCGATAATGAATTTGTTTTCTTTTAAATGCTTTTTGGCATTTTCTAAGATGATTCTATAAAACTTAAGTCCATCGCTTCCACCGTATAGGGCAACATCAGGTTCATTGTTTTTAACGATATCTTCAACGTACTCGCTTGTTGTAAGATAAGGCGGGTTAGATACGATAATATCGAATTTTTCATCTTCACTGAATGGATCGAACCAAGAACCAACTCTAAAATCGATTTCTGCATCATTTAGTTTAGCGCTCTTTTTTGCCTCTTCAATAGCATCTTCCGAGATATCAGATGCGGATACAATCATATTATCTTCTTCTTTTTTTAGGGCAATTGCGATAGCCCCAGAACCAGTACCAAGATCTAATACTTTAACCTTTTCGCCTTTAAACATTCTATCATAATATATAAGTATATTATTAGCGAGTTCTTCAGTCTCCCATCTTGGGATTAAAGTGCCTTCATTTACGAGTATTTTATAACCATAAAAATAGGCGTATCCAAGAATATATTGGACAGGTCTTTTTTTAATGGTATATTCATCTAGATATTCCATAAATTTAGTCTCAACTTCAGTTGGACATTCTGTATCTAATTCTAAATATAGTTCTGATGGTTCTTTATTTGACGCAAAAAGGAGAAGGCTTTTTACAGCAGTCTTCTCCATATTGTTTTTTTGAGCTTTTCTTTCGCCAATTTTTAAAAGTTTATTGTAAGTCATCCTATTCTTCTTTCTTTTCGAGCTTACGCTTTAATTCTTCTTCTGAAAGAGCGTCGATTACAGGATCTAGTTTTCCTTCCATTACTCTATCTAATTGTTGGATAGTGAAATTGATTCTATGATCTGTGATTCTATTTTGTGGATAGTTATAAGTTCTAATCTTCTCACTTCTATCGCCAGTACCAATCTTTGAAAGTCTTTCAGCGCCCTCTCTTTCTTCTTTTTCTCTCATCATCTTGTCATAAAGTCTTGATTTTAAGACTTTTAGAGCTTGGGCTTTATTTTCATGTTGGCTTCTTTCATCTTGGCATGTGACGATTGTGCCTGTTGGGAGGTGGGTTACACGGATTGCGCTTGATGTTGTATTAACACCTTGTCCACCAGCACCAGATGAATGGAAGATATCTACTCTTATTTCTTCCATATTGAGTTCAAATTCAACATCTTCAGCTTCAGGTATTACAAGAACAGTTGCAGTAGATGTGTGAATTCTTCCAGATGTTTCAGTAACTGGAATACGTTGAACTCTATGTACACCTGATTCATATTTAAGCTTAGAATAAGCTCCATTTCCAGTAATGATGAGTTCTATTTGTGAAAAGCCACCAGCTTCACAGATTTCAGCATTGGTAACTTGAACCTTGAAATTATGTGATTCACAGTATTTTGAATACATGCGGAAAAGGTCGCCAGCAAATATATTTGCTTCATCCCCTCCGGCAGCACCTCTAATCTGCATAATAACGTTCTTTTCATCATTTGGATCTTTAGGGATTAATAAGATTTGAATCTCTTTTTCAAGAGTTTCAATTCTTTCTTTATTAGCCTCAAGTTCCACTGTGGCCATTTCGCTTATTTCTGGATCTGAATCAGTTGACATCACTTTTAATTCATCTAGAGATGATACAAGTTTCTTGTATTCAGTATATGCTGATAGAATCTTATCATAAGAGGATAACTCTTTTGATAATTCTGTCATCTTTTTGATGTTTTGTTGGAGTTCTGGCTTTAATAATTCTTCTTGGATAAAAGCCGCTCTTTTTTCGATTTGATCCAAACGAGATGTTATAAGCATAATAATTAATTACCTCTTTCTTCCATATCGATAAAGTTAGTACATTCTGGCTTGAATATGAGTTCAAGTCTACCAATCATACCGCTACGGTTTTTTGCAACTTCGATATCCGCAATATTTGGTTTTTCAGATTGATCCTTTTTATAGTAATCATCGCGATAGATGAACATTACTATATCAGCATCTTGTTCGATTGATCCGGATTCACGAAGGTCTGACATTACTGGGTGCTTATCAGGACGGCTATCAACTGTACGTGAAAGCTGTGATAATGCAAGTACAGGAACGTCTAATTCTTTTGCCATTTGTTTAAGTGTTCTTGAAATTTCTGATACTTCTTGAACACGGTTTTCATAGTGTGATGATGATTTTAAGAGTTGGAGATAGTCGATTACTACGAAATCGAGTTTTCCTTCACTCTTTTTCTTACGACATAAACTTCTAAGTTCTTGAACTGAAGAAGTTCCTGTATCATCAAACATTAGATTATAGTTTTGGAGTTCTGATACTGCATAGTTAATTCTATTCCAGGCAGTTGAATCTTTAAATTTACCAGTCTTAAGTTCGTTTTGGTTAATGTTACTCTTTTGAGATATTAAACGAAGTGCTAGTTGATCTAGACCCATTTCTAATGAGAAGAATGCAACATATGGTCTTGATTTTAATGATGCAACATTACATGCAATATTTAATCCTAGTGCAGTTTTACCCATTGATGGACGAGCTGCAAGGATAATAAGCTGAGATCCTTGGAAACCAAGAGTTAATTTGTTTAATTCTTTGTATCCAGTATCAAAACCGATGACATCGCCATCTCTTTGAGCATTGATTTGAATCTTTTGTGTTACTTCGCTTAAAAGATCGGTGATTTCAACGAAGTCACTTGCAGATCTTTCACGAGTTACATCGAATACTCTTTTTTCAATATCATCAAGGAAGATTTTGCTGTCAGCTATTTCTTCGTTTGATTCTTTGATGATGTCGTAGCAGAGTTGTACAACGTTTCTTTGGACTGATTTATCTTTTACGATATTGATGTAAGTTTCAAGATTTGAGATCGATGGTACTGCATCCATTAAATCGATGATGTATTCAGCACCGCCACAGTCGTTAAGTTTTCCAGTATCTTCTAGACTTGATATAACTGTAGTTGTATCAATAGGGATAGCTCTTTTGAACAAATCAAGCATTGTCTCAAAGATGATTTGATGACGAAGATAATAAAAATCTGTAGGTTTTAATTTATCGAATAATAGTCTTATTGTGGACTCATCATAAAACACCGAACCTAAAATAGATTGTTCAGCATCTTTGTTGGCCAAAACTTTTTGTTCAGGCATAAGCTAAGCCTCCTTTTCTTCTTTCACTTCAATTTTTAACATTGCAACAACTTCTTTATGAAGTTTTATTGCACACTCGTATGTTCCAAGAGAATCAATCTTTTCTTCAGGAAGAGAAATTTTTCTCTTATCAATTGTGATATTGTGTTGTTTTTGGAGTTCTTCAGAAATCTGTTTTGTAGTGACAGATCCAAAGAATTTACCATTATCACTTGTTCTAACTGGAATATTTACAGTTAGATTATCAACGATATCTTTAAGTTTTCTTGCAACATCAAGTTCTTCTTTTTGTTGTTTTTCAACTGCAGCTTTTTCTTCATCAAGAACGGCCATATTTGATGAGTTAGCTTCAATTGCGAGTCTCTTAGTTAAGAGATAGTTCGCATAACCAGGTGTACATTTGATAATGTCGCCTTTCTTACCTTGGTTTTTAACGTCTTCAATTAGGATTACTCTCATAGTTGTTGTATCTCCTTTGATTGTCTTATCGAGATTCATAAGTAACTCTTGGTGAACAACGTCAACTGTTTTACCTTGAACCTGTGCAGCACCAAGATTGAAGTGACCACCACCACCGAATTTTTCCATTTCAGTGTGGATATTAAATGAACCATCACTTCTACCACTTATACCAGTGATGTTAGTATCGAGTTTACCTATTGCGAAAGATGCAACGATATTATCGACATTTAGAAGTGCTTCTGCGTTTTTCGCAAGATTCTCTCTCGTTGTTTTTTGATCTGTTGTATCAACGACTATTGCAACCTTATCATAAACAATTTCAACGTTTTGTAAGAGTTTCATTCTTTCTTTTTGTTCATTGATGTCTTCTCTTAAATACATCTTTGCTCTAAAAGAGTCAGCGTTATTGTGCATTAAAACACTAGCTGCTTGGAAAGTCCTATCAGTAACGTGAAGTGCAAAGTTGTTTGTATCTATCATCATACCAACAAGCATAACTGTTGCTACGAAACTTGAAAAGTCGATTTGAAGTGGTAATAATTCAGCTATTTCTGTAACAAGTTCAACCGAACTTGAAGCACTAGGATCTAGGAATGGATCAGTTGGACTAAAGTC
>ONMY01000048.1 GCA_900318975.1 uncultured Bacillota bacterium
GTAAGCGGTTCTGGAATGAAGGGATTAAATGATCTTAAAAGATGCCTACTTGGAGAAAAACCTGAGTTTTATCCATATGATATTTCAAAGACATGTATCCCAGAAATCGATGTATTTTTAGATAACCACTATACAAAAGAAGAAATGAAGATGGTAAATGAGACAAGAAAAATCTTACACAAAAACGACATCAAGATTTCCGCAACTTGCATTAGAGTTCCAATCCCATATTCTCATGGCGTTTCAATAGTCGCAGAATTTGAAAAAGAAATAAACTATGAGAAAGCTATTAAGACTTTAGAAAATAAACCTGGAATAATCATTGTTGATGATATTAAAAACCATGGATATCCAGTTTCTACTATGTCTACTGGTACGGATCTTGTATACTGTGGTAGATTTAGAAATGATCTTTCAAGTGAAAACACTATCATTTTCTATACAGTAGGTGATAATGTTAGAAAAGGTGCTGCATCAAACGCAGTTGAAATCATGCTTAAAATTATGGAGGACAAAGAATGCTAGTAGTATGTAAGTTTGGTGGATCAAGTGTTTCAAGCCCAGAAAGATTTCATCAAGTTAAATCAATAGTAGAAAGTGATGATAATAGAAGAGTAATAGTATCATCTGCAATCGGAAAAACCACTAAAGATGATAATAAAATCACCGACCTATTATATCTTTTATCTGCACATGTAAAATATAATATCAACTTTGATTCAATCCTAAATAAAGTAAAATATAGATTTAATAAAATCAAAGAAAAGCTAGATTTAAAAATTGATCTTGATAAAGAATTCGATGAAATAGTAAAACATGTAGATAGTGAAGACTATCTCGTTAGTCGTGGTGAATATTTAACATCCCTAATGCTTTCAGAATACCTTGGCTTTAGATTTATAGATGCTAAAGATATTATCAAATTCAATTATGATGGAAAAATCAATCTAGAAGAAACCTATAAATTAATAAATGAAGCATATAATTCTAAAGATTATATCGTAGATCCTGGCTTCTATGGATCATATCCAAATGGCGATATTAAGCTTTTAAGTCGTGGTGGGTCAGATATAACTGGTGCAATCCTCGCAAGAGCGATTAACGCAGAACGCTATGAAAATTTCACAGATGTTGATGGATTTTATGTTGCATCTCCAAAGATTGTAGATAGTCCTAAGATGATAAAAGAAATCACCTATGATGAACTTAGAGAATTATCATATATGGGTGCATCTGTCATCCATGAGGAGACAATATTTCCAATCCAAGATGTGAATATCCCACTATATATTAAAAACACATTTAATCCAGATGCCAAAGGAACAATCATCAATAGTAGTTCAGCTGATAAATCAGATATCATCACAGGAATTGCCGGAAAGAAAGATTTTATTTCAATAAATGTAACTAAGAATAAATTCTCAAGTAAACTTGAAATCATTGATTATTGTTTAAATGTCCTTAAAAAATATAAAGTACCAGTTGAATCGATTCCAACTTCAATCGATTCATTTAGTGTTGTAGTAGAAGAAAAACTAGCTAAGAATTATATCTATGATATCCTATCAGATTTAAAGAAAAACGAAGATATAATCGATGTAAAAATGGATAATAATCTAGCATTAATTGCGATTGTTGGAAGAAATATGGTATATAAACCTGGTATCTCTGCAAAAATCTTTAGTATCCTCGGGAAAAACAACATAAACATTAAACTTATATCTCAAAACACAAGAGAAATAAGCATCATTATTGGCGTTCAAAATGAAGATTTTGAAAACGCAATTAATAAAGTGTATGATGGACTAATTAGATAGATGGCAAGATATTATAGTGCAAACGAATACTTTAAAAGTATTTATAATGAAAAGATCTATAAAATATCTTTAGATGGCGGAATGAGCTGCCCAAATAGAGTAAACGGCACTAGCGGTTGTATATTTTGTAGCGAAGGTGGTTCTGGTGAATTCGCTATAAAATATAATGGTAATATAAAAGAAGAAATAGATGATGCCATAAATTTAGTAAAGAATAAAAAAGCCACTAAGTTTATTGCATATTTTCAAAGCTACACAAATACCTTTGCGCCTATTAGTTATTTAAGAGATTTATTCTATAAAGCAATAGAAGATGATAGAATTGTAGGACTTTCTATTGCGACAAGACCTGATTCAATAAGTGATGAATGTATTGAACTTTTAAAGGAATTAAACACCAAAAAGAAGGTGTTTATTGAGCTGGGTCTTCAAACATCTAATGATAATACATCCATAGTTATTAAAAGAGGATATCTATCAAAAAAATATCTTGAAATAACTAAAAAACTAAGAGACTCAGGAATAAACGTAATTACGCATCTAATAATAGGTCTTCCAGGTGAAACTATAGAAGATTTAATAAATTCTATAAACTTCATAAATAATAATACTGATGGTGTTAAACTTCATCTTTTATATATTTTAAAAAATACTGAACTAGAAAATATGTATAAAAGAGGTGAATACACCCCACTTTTAGTGGATGAATATATTAAACTCCTAGGAGTCTCAATAAAACATCTAAATCCGAGTATTGTCGTTCATAGAATTACAGGTGATCCACCAAAGAAACTGCTCGTTGAACCAACTTGGAGCAAAGATAAGAAACATGTTTTAAACACAATAAATAAGTATTTTAATGATAATAATATCGTTCAAGGGCAATTATTCAATCAATAATTGTCCTTTTAAAATGTGTAATAATATTGCAATAAATGCTTAAAACTAACTAACCCATTTAATATATAATTAGAATATTATATAATAAACTTATAAAAACCATTAAAACTTGTGAGGATATATGAGAAAAATAGTAAACATCAACAAAGATTGGTTATTCATTAAAGAGGATATCGATATCAATAAAGATGGTATCAATTTTGAAAATGTAAACATTCCACACAC
>ONMY01000015.1 GCA_900318975.1 uncultured Bacillota bacterium
ATCTGTTTCGTAAGAATGATAATTAAATATCAAGCATAACGATTTCATGTTATATATAAAAAATTCCCTTTATTGTAGAGTAATAAGTAATGAGAAGATTTTGTTTCTTGCACCCAAGCGTTAATAGTTTAGATGATTTTAAGAGCTACATTTATGTCGAGGAATTACTAGATGGAATTGATATTGTTTGGGATATGGAAAATCCGGAGGTCTGTATCGCTACAGAGCATATTTACTTTAACCGCACTTATTGGAACTTATTCAAAAAACTATCACAAACCTCTGTTATTAATGTGTTCTATTCAATAGAGGCGATATCTGTAGATTATAATCTTTTTGACATAGGTATTACATTTGACAGCTCTCTTGGCGGAAAGCGTTTCTGTCAAGTCCTTCCACCAGAAGATTATTTTGATAATTTTATATCAAAGAAGGAAAATGAAATTGAAACAAAGGAACAAGCGCGTGAATTATTAAGGGACAGAGCCTTCTGCAATTTTCTCTATTCAAACTACAATGCTCACCCTATGAGAGACATTCTTTTTTATAAGATATCCAAATACAAAAAAGTAGATTCTTTAGGGAAGCATCTTAATAATGTGGGAAAGACAGGGACAGGGTGGCATGGTCATTCATCAGAGTGCGTGAAAATAAAGAGTAGATATAAATTTTCTATCGCTTGTGAGAATGCTTGGTTTCCTGGTTATACGACGGAGAAACTTTTGACCAGTCTTGAAGCGCATACCGTCCCTATATATTTCGGGAATAAAGATGTGGCAGCTGATGTTAATCCTCTTTGTTATATAAATGTTATGGAATATAAAACCACTGAGGACGTAATTGCCAAGATAATTGAGATTGACACGGATGACGACCTTTGGTGTGAGATGATTTCACAACCTTGGTATCTTCCTTCGCAGCAGAAACAAAAAGAAGAGCGTCGGATTAAATACTACAATATGATGCGGAAGCTATTTACTGAAGACTTGAACCTTCTCAAATATAGAGGAAATGGAACTATGGAATATAAATACCATGATTTTTTCTATAGGAAAGGAATAAGGAATAAGTATAGTATGATGTGTGACATATTTGAAAAGAAAATAAAGAATGAATGGCTCAAACGCTTTTTTATTAAACAATAGTAATGCTTTCAGTTAAAGAATACATTAAACAACCAAGATTATTATTATTATCTTTACTACATCATTTCGGATTTTGGATTCCAGACAAATGGTTTCTCCAAATTATGTATTATTTATATGTTGGTAGACATTTAAATCTGAATAATCCACAAACATTTAGTGAAAAGCTACAATGGCTAAAGTTGTATAACCACCGACCAGAATATACCATTATGGTAGATAAATATGCAGTAAAAGATTATGTGGCAGGAATTATCGGAGAGGAATATATAATTCCAACGCTTGGTGTATGGGATAAACCTGAGGCTATAGACTATATTAATCTTCCTCAGAAGTTTGTTTTAAAAACGGCTCATGGGGGAGGAAGTTGTGGAGTGTTGATTTGTAAGGACAAAGCGCTTTTAAATATATGCATGTCAATTCATCAATTAAGAAAGGCATGGAAGCAAGATATTTATAAAAGTTTTCGTGAGTGGCCTTATAAGAATGTTCCCAAAAGAATTCTGGCAGAACAATATATGGAAGGCGAGAACGGTGGGCTGAATGACTATAAGGTATTATGTTTTTCAGGGAAAGCAAGACTTATAGAATATCATGCCAATCGTTTTGGCTCCAATCACACTCAGGATTTTTATGATACCAATTGGAACAAAACAAGCCTTTCTCAAGGCAGTTTAAGCATGGTTTCTAACTTTGTTGTTGATCGACCATTTTGTTTAGACAAAATGCTGGAATTAAGTGAATTGCTTGCAAAAGGTATTCCTATGTGCAGGATAGACTGGTATATTGTAAGTCAGAAATTGTATTTTGGAGAAATAACTTTTTTTGATGCAAGCGGTTTTGAACCTTTTGACCGTGAGGAAGATGAAATAATGCTTGGCTCATGGATAGATTTGTCATTATGTAATTAATTAAACTCATTTTTGATGTTCGAGATATTTGAAGAAAAGGAATCTCAAGTACATTCC
>ONMY01000001.1 GCA_900318975.1 uncultured Bacillota bacterium
ATCGTCTTTCTTAGTTCCCCAATTATTGATATCGATAGACATAAGACGGAAGTCTTTGTAATCAACAGTTACAGAATAACCATCTTCAGTATGCCCCAAAAACATCTTATCATATTTGCTGTAATCATAATCAAAACCAGCGTCCATACAAGATTTAACGTATTCATCGTATTCTTCTTTTGTTGTATTGGCAATATAAACTATATACAAAGTTTCAGATTCTGTATAAACATATCCATGTAATGATTTTGGAACTGGCAAAACACTTACTAGTTCGCTTTTTGGCCATTCGATGTCATAATAATCTTTTTCTGGCAGTTTAACTACTATGTCAAACCTCTCCCAAACATCATCATAAGCAAGAAAAATCTTAACCCCATCTTCTCTATAGGCTTCGTATTCAGTCAAACTGTCTTTGGCTTCGCAAACATAGCCTAACTCAATACATTTCTTCTTATAATCGTTAAAATAATCCTGCGTTTTATTATAAACTCTCATGCCCAATTGTCTTTGAGCATTAGTTTCAATATATGCATCAAATTTATCATTAGGAATATATTCGGCTAAATAAATACTTCCCCAATTTATTGCTGTAGCTTTCTTAGGAGCTAACACCCTTATTCCCATTTGTTTATCGTCAGGCCAATAGTAAACGGTAAGTTCATGTTCTTCATCGGTATAACCGATAAAACTATCTCCTGAACGAACAGTTTTGTTATTAAAACCTTTCTTTTTACAATCTTCAACATATTGCTCAAAATAGTCCTCACTAATTTTATCAACATATATTTCAAATTGATTTGAATTATTTTCTTTTATTATTCCGTATTTAGATTTTGGTTTCGAGATCATTCCAGCAAGTGCGTTATTCGGCCAACTGTATTTTGGATAGATTTTTCTCAATCCTAAATAAGTGCTTGGTGGTAATAATAAAAGTCCTATCAGTGCAAATAGGCCAGCCTTGCTCAAGTCTACTTTAATCATTTGTGATCCAATTAACCACGTAGCGATAAAAAGACCCGTTGTAATAAGATACATGACTCCGGCAAATGGCCTTTTATCAATAAACATGTAAACAGCACTTATTAAACTGCCTATAATAAGACCAATAACTATTTTCCCTAATAATCCTTCTCTAAATCTATTTGATTTATTGATTACTCGTTCTTTTTCTTGTGATTCTTTTCTTTCTCGATCTTTTTCTCTCTCACGTTCTATGTGCTTTTCTTCAATTTCTTTTTGCTGTTTTGCCGTGAACTTCAACATTCTTAACTGTTCACTCTCGTTCAGAAGATCAGCAACCCTATGTACTGACCCACAATACTCGCACATTACTACATCATTTGATGAATCTATAACTAGTGGTGCACCACAAGACGCACACTTTATTTTGATGCTATCCGACATATCACAACCCCATTACTTCTTTCTTTTTTTGTTCAAATTCGTCCTGAGATAGAATACCAGCGTCTAATAGATCTTTTAGTTTTTTTACATTATTTATCTGTTCATCTAAACTTAATGAACCGTTTTTTTGCTGAACATTACCGTTCAGATTGTTAACGTAGTTTATTCCAAAAGCCATCCCTGCAGCATCACCAAATCCGTGTTCTTTTACACCTTCTGCAATTTTTTGCTGTGCAATTATATTTGAGGCTTTTTCCGGATTATCACTATAAGCTTTTAAATTCATCTTTGTAGAAACAAAATCCTTAACCATACCCTTTGATTCGTCTGAATACTCAATATTTTCGATAGCTAGTGATACCAGTTTTAATCCGAATCTATTATCCCAACTTCCAACATTCTTAGAATCATTCTCTATGGCCTCTTTAATTCTGTTTGCCTGAGATGGCAGCTCAGATATTCTGTATTCTTTAGATAAAGAATTCAGCGCAACAATAAAAGATTGAATAAACTCACCACATATCTGAGCTTTAGTAGCTTGATCAGAAAACGAATAGTAAGACACATTAGCTGGAATAAAATTTCTTATAACTTTTTCTGGGTCTGAAACACATATTGAAAAAACGCCGTATGCTTGTACTTCTAGATCAACACCATAGTATAAGTCATTATAAACTTGAGTGCCGCGAGTCCCGAATTTTATATTTCTTATCTCTCTCAAGTTTAAATAGGCAATTCGTTTATTACCAGAAGGAATACCACCAAATCCAATTCTTTCCTTCGCTTGGTTAAATATAGATTTTGCAATTCCATCTTTATTAAAAATGCTGTTTTGACCGTTCTCATATATATAATTGCCCGATTCGTACACTATTTCTTCAATTCCCATGCTGTCAAACACAAACGCTGCAGTATTCTCTGGAACATATATTACGGAACCGTTTGAAATAATGCCTTCTGTCCCTTTTGTATTTTCGCCACTTCCCCTTTTTGTAGTTTTTAAGATTCCAGGAACTAAAATTGTCTTTTCATCAAACGCATCAGGAACAATTATCTCTTTCCATTGATCTCTTAACGTGCCACTCAGTGAATTATTTATTGCTTTTATTAAACCCATTTTATTCTCCCATTTTATAGATGAATTATTATCATTGCATCTAATATATCTATGTTTATTTTAAGTCAAAACAATAATATATACAAAAATGTGTTTTTGTGGTTTGATAACATACAATTTAAAAACATAAATTCTAATGTAAAAATAGGCTATACCCTAAATAAGCATAGGCAGCTTCAGTGCATA
>ONMY01000197.1 GCA_900318975.1 uncultured Bacillota bacterium
AGAGATTTAAAAAAGAGCGGATACGAATTAGACGAATTTAAAACACTTGTAAAAGAAATCTCTAACGATTCAATCTATGGTTACATCGAAGATTTAACTAATGCTATGACAAATTATCGTTTCACAACAAATAAAAAACTTTATTTTGAACTAGCATTAATTAAAATGTGTGGAAGAAAAGATAGACAACCAAGTTTTGAAAGAAAAGAAATAGAAGAAAAATATGATCCAAACAAGGTTTATACAAACCCATTCCTAGAAAAGAAAACAGAAGATGTAAAACCTATAGAAGAACCTAAAGTAGTTGAAGAGCCAAAACCTGTAGAAACAAAAGAAGAAACAATAGAAACAGAGCCAGAAACAATAATAGAAGTTCCTGAAGTTCAAATTACAGAAGAAACACAAGAAAATGAAGAGCTTCCACCAAACGAAGAAGACAATTCTTTAGAATTAGAGGTTCCAGAGATTAAAGAAAGCACACAAGAAGAAATAGTTAATGATGAAGAATCAGAATATGACATTCATTTTGTTGAAGAAATATTAAATAATTCTGATAAACCTTTCAAAGAAGAAATCATAGAAAAACTATCCACATCATCAAAACTTACAAAGGGAACAGCTCTTCATAAGTTTTCATTAATGCTTGAAGGTTCAAGTGTTGTTGCATCATCAAGAGGAGCATTTATTTTAACATTCCCAGTTGTTGGACAGTGCAACCTTGTGATGAAAGAAGAAAACGTTAAAGGTATAGTTGAGCTTATTAAACTTTCAACAGGAAGCGATTTAAGTTATATCGCTCTTCCTCAAGATCTTTGGTCTAAACTTGCAAAGGAATATGTAAACATATATAGATCAAACGCAGTAAGTGGAAAGAATGAATACATTAAGCTTACAAAAATACCATGTCCTGGTCTTAACATAGGAAAAGAAAAGAAAAAAGTTGAACACGACAACAAATATAAAGACCTAGAAGACCTTTTTGGAGAAGACTTTATTAAGGTGAAATAGCGAATGAAAGAAGAAACAATAAATAAAGAACTAGAAGAAGAACTATCTTCTCTTATTAGAAAAGAACTAGAAGTCACATCAAAGGATGGTCTTGTTACTATCCTTGTTTCTGGTTTTGCAGCATACAAAAAAGTAACAATCAACGGAAATCTTGATGACATCACTAAAGAAGAACTAGAAGAAGAGATGTTAGATGCAATAATACGAGCAAGACTCGAAGTTCAACATGAAATGTCTGGATTTGTAAAAGACATTTTAGAATCAGCAGACGAAAATAATAAAAAGGAAGAAGATGACGATAACGCCATCGAAGTAGAAAATGTATCCTAAAAGCTTAAATAATTTAATTTCATCTTTCTTAAAACTCCCAGGAGTTGGTAAAAAAACCGCAGAGCGTTATGCATATGCAGTCGTAAATAAGATGAAAAAGGAAGATATAGAAAAATTTATAGAAAGCCTTTCAAATTGTAAAGATTCAATTAAGCGCTGTCCTGTTTGTGGTTTCTTAACAGAAGATGATATCTGTGAATACTGTAAAGATAACACAAGAGATAAAAGCACAATACTTGTTGTTGAAGAAGCAAAAGACGTTGAAGCAATAGAAAGATGTGAAAGATATTTCGGAATGTATCATGTTCTTGGTGGTTCCATCTCCCCAATAAACGGAATTGGTCCAGAAGAATTAAACATCAAATCTTTATTTAAAAGAATAGATGATGAAAACACAAAAGAAATCATTCTAGCAACAAGCGCAACAGTAGAAGGCGAAGCGACAGCCCTTTATATTAAAAGGTTCCTTCAAGACAAAAACATTATTGTTTCAAGAATTGCTTATGGCATGCCTGTTGGATCAAGTCTAGAGTTTAGTGATGAAAGCACAATAATGAGAGCTCTTGATGGAAGAAAAGAATATCGATAAACCACGTTATTTATATTACGTGGTTTTTTATTTAGTTTAATACAAATTATTTTCACTATTTTTTAAATATTCAAAATTTAGACAAAAATTATTTATATCGCTAATAATTTTATATTTAAAATAAAATTACTTGTGATATAATATGTCCGTGGAGGAAAATATCATGTTACCAGACGGAGAAGGATTAGATTTAGGGACAAAAGTCGCAACTTGGATTAAGGACACTTTGTTAGACCCTGCTTATGAATTTATTACATCTTTCGGCGAAAACGGACAATGGTGGGTAGAAGTAATAATCTTAGCTGTAGCTGCTATTCTACTCGTATGCGGTTTAATATTCTTAGTAGTTAAATCATGGAAATTATTACTCGTATTATTTGTTCTAGCCGGAATTGGTTTAATTGTTTATTTCGTTGTAATTAAAAAACCAGAAGAAGTTCCAACAGAAGCAACTATTGCATCATTTAAAACTGCATTTACGGCTCTAAAAGCCTTTTTGTAAAACCATTAATTTAAGAGAAGCAAGC
>ONMY01000017.1 GCA_900318975.1 uncultured Bacillota bacterium
CTTTTATTGCTTGATCAAAATATTGTTCAGGAATAATGGTTATTTGGTCACGGTATTTTTCAAAATTAATTATTCTATAAGCTTGATTATCAAGATATAGGGATTCAAAGCTTTCTTCATCAATGTGAAGCTTTTCTCCTCCTTCTGTTAATAAGTCTTTTAGTTCAAAGCCTGTAATAGCGGCGACAACACGTTCAGAACTTTCAAATTTTGGATACTCGTTTTCCAGTAATTCCATAGCTTTTTTGACTTCATCGGGTACTTCGATATCAAAATCCTTTAAGCCAACAACATTGCAGTATGCCCAAAATACATATTCGCCACCAGGATTCTTGGAGTACTCGACCGCCAATTCAAAATCACTTGTGACATAAAAATCACCATATGAGTATGTTTTACTAGGAATCGTTTTGCCGGGTATCATCATTGGAGTGCCAAAAGATGTTGGTAAATTACTGATAGTTTTTGTTATACGATATTCTATCAATCTCTCTTGATTAAGAGATCCTTTATGAATAAGGATATCTGTATAGTCATTAATTATTTTTGCAGCGTTTTTAACGGCATCCATTTCTTCTCTTGGGCATTGAAAAGAATATCTTCTTGTGCCGTGGAATAGAAATCCATAATAAATATCTGTTCTAAATATAGGTTTAACACGTAACTGATTTAAAAAATTATTATCAAACATTATAGAGTCCCCCCTACTGTTCTATACATTTTAGATTCTTTTTTCATTTAATTATTATTAGAGTGTCAAGCACTCTTTATTAGGCCTTATCTTTTTATGATTTGACAAGACTTTGAAATTTCAGCCGAGCGCAAAGACAAAGTCTTTGTGACATAGACTTTTTCTAGACATGTACAATTTCTAAACGCGCTTTTATCAACAGTTATCATACTGTCTGGCAAATAGATTTCTTTTAATACAATACAGTTCTCAAAAGCATACCAGCCGATGCATTTTAAATTATTAGATAATGTTATTGATTCTAAAGATGAACAGTTTTTAAAAGCATAGTTTTTAATCTCGGCGGCATTATCTGGAATCACAATTGATTTTAGGGCTGTGCAACCAAGGAAAGCAGAAGGATGTATGACTTTTAATGTGTTTGGAAGTGTTATTTTTTCTAAAGTCTCGCAGCCTTCAAAAGCGGAGTTACCTATTTCTTCAACCCCTTCAGGTATCACATAGTTATTTGCTTTTCCATGAGGAAAGGCGACTAATAATGTGCCTTGTTTGTTATATAAAACACCATCAGCACTAGTATAGTTTTTGTTATCCTTATCAACATCAATTTCTTTTAATGAGGAACAGCCGGTAAACACCCTTTCGCCCATTTTTGAAACACTGGATGGTATGTGTATTTTTTCTAAAGCGGCACAACCATAAAAAACATTTTCGCCAATTTCGTTAACGCCTTCTGAAACAACAACTTCTTTAAGTGAGCGGCAGTTTTTAAAAACGTAACCATTGATCTTCTTAACCGAAGAAGGAATAACGATAGATTCAAGATTTGTGCATCCTTCAAAGGAGGAAGTGCTAATTTCTTCAAGAGAAGAAGGCAACAAAACGGTTTTAAGCCCAGCGCAATCTTTAAAGGCGTAACTATCAATCTTTTTTACCCTTTCAGGTATTTTTAGACTTGTAATTGAACTGCATCCTTCAAAGGATGATTGCTGAATAACACTACCAACATGCGCTAAGAGTTCATTGTTAGCTAATGAACAGCAGTTTTTAAAGAACGAAAAACCAAAACACATAAAGTCTTTTGGAAGCTCTACTTTTTTTAAATTAGAGCAGCCGCTAAAAAGACCATGACCTGCTTGTTTAACTGTGTCAGGTATAACGATGGATTCTAGCGATGAACATCCTTCAAATAAATAATTAGGGAGATTTTCTATTGAACTCGGTATGGAAATATTGTTTAACGATTCACAATTTCTAAAAGCATAGTCTCCTATTTTAATAATCGATTGAGGTAATTTAATGCTAGCAATCTTTTTGCAGCCGCTGAAGGCGCCTTCAGAAATCTCTTTAACTGAGGCAGAAACAACATATTCGCCTTCGATTGACGATGAAGCTTTGATTAACAAACTGTAATCATTGTTAAAAAGCACTCCACCAACCACTTTAAGAATTGGGTTATCTTTATCAACATTAATATCCGCTAATGAATCGCAATCAACAAACACCCCAAATCCAAGTTTGCCTAAGGATTTTGGTAAATCGATAGATGTTAACGAACTGCATTTTTCAAAGGCGTGTCCTTGGATAAATTGAATATTGTTACTCATTTTGATTGTTTTTAATGAGACGCATTCTTTAAATGCCTCGGCACCTATCGTAGTTAATGTATCTGGTAAAACTACTTCTTCTAGA
>ONMY01000092.1 GCA_900318975.1 uncultured Bacillota bacterium
ATTGAATTCATTGCTGGCTTAATATTCATTAAAGGTTTCAAAATCAAACTATGGGACTATTCAAATCGTAAAGGTAATATCATGGGTATTATTTGTCCTATTTTTTCAGTGGCTTGGTTGGCAGTAGGATCATTATATTATTTCTTTCTTAACACACTTTTAGTTCAAGGGATTTCCTGGATTAGTGATAATCTCATTTATACTTATTTCGTTGGGGCGGTTATCGGTGCTATGCTTGTTGATTTTTCTTATTCAGTGCACCTAGCTACTAAACTAAAAGAATTCAGTGAGTTACAAAATTTACGCTTTGAAGAGTTTAAAAAAGAGTTTAAGAGAAGAGTTAACGAAATAAGAAACAAAATATAAATAACAAGAATTTGATCATGCAAAGGGCATGGTCTTTTTTTGATTTGTGCAAGTTTTATGCAAATTATTATCAAATGGGCTCGCAAATAAAACAATACACGATATAATGCATGCAGGCGCTTGGTGAGGAGTGGCTTTTCTGTACATTGGAGAAGAATTGAGGCTGTGCTTGTACACTATTGTTTAAGCACAGTCTCAATTTGCTTGAAAGATACAAAAATATCTTTCCTGCTGGCTAATGCTTAAACACTAATAACAAGTAAATAAAAGAAACAAAGACTCTGCAAACTATCCAGGGTCTTTTTTTTCGTCCAAATGCCATATGCTGAGCTATTTATTGCTATTTTTATAGCAATGTGAGGCAGGTGGCATAGGCTTTACTGTGTAATGTGTGGCATGCGCTTGGGCTGGTGGCGGTGGCAATATATGGCAAGGTGTAAGGCTTTTGTATCTTCAGGTAAAAGGTATCTGTATCATCACAATAAGATATATGATAGACTTTGCTAAAACATAGAGTCTTTTTTGCTTCTTTCTCTGATCTATTATCAAATCAAAAAAACAAGCAAATAATATAAAAAAGAGCTCCTTAAATCTTCGAAGTTTTTATAAATGTTATTTACATATGATAGCATATATGATAACATATAATAGAGGTGAGAGTTATATGAATAGAAAACAAATGAACTATATAGATAAATATAACAAAGAGAATTATAAAATGTATCCTTTTAGAGTTCGAAAAAACAACTATAGCGTTATCGAAAAACTTAATAATATCGCAAATAAAAACAAATACATTATAGATTTAATTGAAAGAGATATAAACCCATCTGTTTTAACTATCAAGCAAATTAAAGATAGAATAAAACCTGTGATGGAAAAACATAAAATCAAAGATGTTTATTTATTTGGAAGTTATGCTAGAGGGGAAGCAAATAGTGATAGTGATATTGACATATACTGTGAAAAAGGAGATGTAGATACATTGTTTAAATCTGTAGATTTTGATGAAGAATTAGAAAAAGCATTAGGCAAAAAAGTAGATGTCATAACAATTGGTTCAAATATGCATGATTATTTTAAAAAACAGTTAGAAGAGGATATGATTAAAATATGTTGACGTTAAAAGAAAGAGGAATACTCATATATATAATTGATCATTGTAAACGTATTGAAGAAAAAAGTAATAATTCAACAAGGCAAACTCTTGATGACAATAAAGATATTACTGAAATAATATGTTTTAACATTCTTCAAATTGGTGAACTAGCTAAGGGACTAAGTGATGAATTCATTGCTAAATATAATGAAGTTCCTTGGAAAAACATCAAAGGAATGAGGGATAAAGTTGCACATGGATATGGCACAATCAATCTCGATCAGGTATGGGAAGCGACTATAAACGATATAAAGCCACTAAGAGAATATTGTGAACAAATACTTAAGGACAATTAATATGAATAAATTTGATATTATAAAATATAATGAACAATATTTTAATCAAACAGCTGAATTACTATCACTATTTCGTGTTCAATTAAGAAAATACAAGGATATTGATAGCGAACCGGATATCGAATCAGCCAAAAGAGAATTAGATAGTTTCTCAAAAGATGAAAATTATCCAATCTATTTATGTTTAGAAAATGGCACTGTCATTGGATATATGATTTTAAAAATAGATGGTGTTATCTGGGTAGAACAAATCTATGTTATGGAATCATATAGAAGAAGAGGTGTTGCAACTCTTTTATATCAAGAAGCAGAAAAAAGAGCCAATGAAATTGGTGAAGATACCATTTATAACTATGTTCACCCAAACAATGAAGCTATCATAAGCTTTTTAAAATCCAAAGGTTATACTGTTTTAAACTTAATAGAAATAAGAAAACCATACAAGGATGAAAAACTAAAGACAGTAATAAAAGTTGGAAATAATGATTTTGATTACTAAATCACCACTAATATAAATGATATATGCATGGCATTTTGCTATAATAATATCTGGTAAGACACCTATATCTATTCATTAATCAATAATCTAGAGTAAATAATATATGAATAATAAAACAATCGAAGATTACCATTTCTATGGAGCAGAAAATGCAGTGTTCAAAGATTCCTATGGACTTACACCAATTGATTATTATGATTTACTAAATGATATTTGGTGTGAATATACATGCGCTCCAAGAATGAGAGAAAAATGGAATAAAGATAATAAAACTGTAGGACAGTGCTCTATTACAGCATTTTTAATGCAGGATTTATTTGGCGGAGATGTCTATGGAATAGATATTGGAGGTGGATCATATCACTGCTTTAATGTTGTTAACGGGATTAAGTTTGATTTAACAAGCGAACAATTTAATAAGAAACTTGATTATGATAATGCAGTTATCCAAGATAGAAATATTCATTTTAAAAAACATGAGAAAAAAGAGAGATATGAATATCTAAAAGAAAAGCTTCTTAGTAGAATTACTAATATGAAATAATGATTAGTGAGGAATTATCAATGAGTAGTGTAATAGAATTAAAAAATTTAAAAAAATATTATGGTGAATCAAGAGGAATAGAAGATGTTTCTTTAAATATAGAAGAAGGAACAATCTATGGTTTTATTGGTCCTAATGGTGCAGGCAAATCCACAACCATTCGTACAATGATGGGCCTGATAAATAAAACCGATGGAGAAATCTTTTTATTTTGAAAACCATTTAATAAAGATGATTTGGAAATAAAAAAGAATTACTATAATGGTTTTAAAAGAGTCAGTTTGACTCTTTTTTATGTTATAATAATCATGTAAAAACATTGTATAGGAGTATTTTATGAAGAACTTGATATTTCGAATAATAAAAATTGTTGGTACATTATTTGCATTTTTTAATGCTTTAATGTTTTATGCAATGAGACCATGTTGGAGTGGCATTAGTAGTGTAATTGGTTATAAAGGTGGAGATAATACGATTCTTTATTATCTTCCAGTAATTATCTGTGTACTTTTATTTGTGATATTATTATCAGATTTAATCTTAAAGAAGATATTTGATAAAAACTGGTTATACATTATCTTCCTCGCTATTTCAATTGCTTTCTTCGTTGTCGTACTTGTAATAATTAAGATGGGTGCAATCGATTATATGCGTTTTGTATGGCCTAAATTCTTTGTTTCACTCATTTATCTTGCAGTTATCCTATTCTTATACTACCTATTATTTATTTATCCTAAAACACCACTCAGTGAAAATAAAATATTCAAATATGGAATATTAAGTTTAGGCACTCTTCTTGCAGTATTAGTATTACTTAATTTCTCAGTAAATAGGATTACTTATCAGCCAGTAGTATATGCAGTAGAAGATAATTATCAAATTGTATATGCCACAAACTCAGAAGCTACAGCTTGGGTTGAAATAGGTGGAGAGAACTATTATGATACCTATAATGGTAGTTCAAAGAAATTCACTAAGATTCATAAAATAGAAGTTCCAATGAATGTTTTAGATACAAATAAGAAATATACTGTTCATACTCAAAGATCTATCTACTGTGGTCCATTTGGTGGATTCATGGGACGTGATATCAGCAAAACCATTAATTTTAAACCAGTAGATACTACTGATGGTATACAGTACCTAGCATTTAGTGATGTACATATGAACGACTGGCAAACCGCAAAGACTGCAAGCTATATTGAAAATTATGATTTTTTAGTTCTAGCTGGAGATATCATATCTGATGTTGAAACATTTGATGATGCATGTTTCTTCGGTAAAGTTGCATATGATATATCTAAGGGCGAAATACCAGTAGTATATGCAAGAGGAAACCACGATGTAAAGGGAAGATATGCAGAAGAACTCCACAAGTTCGTTGGGGCAAAAGGAGAAGATTTCTA
>ONMY01000037.1 GCA_900318975.1 uncultured Bacillota bacterium
GATGTTTTGTTTTCAAATAAATTCTTTAGAATTTAAAAACTTGAGGTTCCAAAATGTCACCTTTAATTATTTAAAAAATGTCTAGCATCTTAAAAACGAAAACAAAGAAATTATAACGTAGAAACATTCAAGCACGTACGGACCAATATGAAGTCCCTATTACTCTCGAAAACAAAAATAAAACGTGTCAGCAAGTTGTGTTAACACGTGAATATAAGAGATAGTGGGTAATTATTGGTGCGCTTCGGATCCGCCATAAATGCCCTCTACTCGATAATTAGATGTCGAGTTAAGATAGCGAAAGTCCTGAATATAATCAGGATTTTTTCTTTCTTTTTCCTCTTTTTTCTTCAACATTTAGAACTTTAAATAGTAAGCACTTAGCACTTTCAAGCGCTTGACTCCTTCTCCCCCCCTCTCTACAATTACTCTAGAGGACAAAATATTATGAAAAACAAATTTTTTAAATTAATATCGATGTTTTTTGCTTCCACTTTGCTTTCTTTATCTGCTTGTAATGGTGCCGGGCCAAATAGCAATAAAACAAGCGATAATGGTTTAGAGCTCCTCTATTTTGGCAAACCTTTACCAGAAGAAAATGCGGAGCCTGCTCCACAAACGCTGAAGAAAGATGCTTTTAGAGCTCCTATTCACTACAATGCAAACGATGTTAATAGTGAAGAAGGGCAAGAAAACAAATATGAATATGAAGTAACTTATAATTATCCTCTCACTTTAGAGGCCTATGTTAGAAATACTAATCGTTTATCATTTGTAGATGCTGTCATCTATTCTGCTTCTACAAATAAAAAATATGTATTTACAACTGGTTTTGGTGATTATAGTCTTCGAGCATCTACGATCTTAAGTAATGGTATTTGGACAACTAAATTAGAGTTTGACTTAATTAACTGGGAAATTGTTGAACAAATTACTGATTCATGTACATTTGATACATATTTAGAAATTGAAGAAATTAATTTCCTTAATCTTTCAGGTACTGTAACTAGTACAAACATTGCAGAAAACGATATTAAAAGAGTCGATATTCATGCAACAGATGGTATGTATTCTTTAACTCATTCATGGTCTGAATGGGAACATGTAGACCGCACTTGTGAGGAGTATGAAGGGAGAGTCCATCATTGTAGTGTTTGCGGAATATCTGTTTTTGAAAGTGTGTTAGAATATTTACCTAAGAATGAGCTTGAAAATCTTGATTTAGATACAGTCAAGCCATTGGGTCATATCTATAATGGTGAATGGGAGATTATCAATAATACACCTGGTGTGCTAAAAGGTATTGATATATTCCAAAGTGTTGGTAGATGCGAACGCTGTAATAATACTATTTCTCAACAATTATCAGCAACTCATGATTTGGGTGATTTGTCATATGATTTAGTTATTTCTAATGATTTTAAAGAGATTGGCCCAACTGCATTCTATTGTTTTCTTCCATTAAAAACAGTAAGAATTCCAAAGAGCGTAAAAACTATTGGCACTAGTGCATTTGCTGGTTGCGATAATTTAACAGATGTTTACTTTGAATCTAGCGTCCCACCAGCTATTGATCCATTTGATGAACAGTTGTTCTATCCAGTATGGGATACATCTAATGATTTTAAAATTCATGTCCCAACAGATGCATTAGAAGAATATCAAAATGTTGATAATAAAAAATGGCGGTATTCTGCCATTCCACACCTAGTGGCAGATATTCCTGTTGCTTAGTAATAATATAAATATTCAACATAAAAAAATGTCTATTTATAGGCATTTTTTGTTATCTGTTGCTATGATTGAGACTAAATCATCTATAATTTAGGAGCGTTAAGCAATTAACGACTTGATTTGGAATCATAACGATACCTAAAAGCAAAAAAAACGTGTCAGCCAGTTGCATTGACGCGTTAATACAAGAGGTAGCGGGTAATTATTGGTACGCTTCGGATCCACCAAAACAGTAAAAACTGTCCTGAATTATTCAGGTTTTTTATTATTTGATACGTTCTATAAATGGAAATAAAATAAAAATAGATTTCGAATATGGATATCAAATTA
>ONMY01000064.1 GCA_900318975.1 uncultured Bacillota bacterium
AACCTTATAAATCAAACACCTGATATCTATTTCGTTAAATCAGGTACAAACATCAAAGAATACATCAAGAACCTTGATGAAAGCCGTAAAAATGACGATAATCCTAAGGGCGTTACTAAACCATTTGGTAAAAAGTTCCTTGGTAAGATTATTGCTCAAACATTTGCTAAATATAAAACAAATGAAACATCTAAGATGCTTGACCGTATTAAAAACCTCGGTTTCCACTATTCAACAGTATCTGGTATAACAGTATCTGCATTCGATATTGAAGTATATAAGCCAAAATACGAAATCGTTAGAAAAGCTCAAGAAAGAGTTGATAAATATAACGAATGGTATGAACTCGGTGAAATCACAAACGAAGAAAGATATAGACTTGTTACTACAAAGGTATGGAAAGAAGCCAACAAACAAATCACTGATGAATTAATTAAGAATCTAAGAAAGAACTTCACAGATAATAACTTATTCATCATGCTTGATTCTGGTGCCCGTGGTAATACGTCTAACTTCTCACAACTTGCCGGTGTTCGTGGTCTAATGAGTGATACTAAAGGTAGATCAATTGAAATCCCAATCACTAACTGTTTCCGTGAAGGTCTTTCAATGCGTGAATTCTTCGTATCAACACATGGTTCAAGAAAAGGTTCAACAGATACAGCTTTAAAGACTGCAGACTCAGGATATCTAACAAGAAGACTTGTAGATGTATCACAAGACGTTGCAATTAGAGAATATGATTGTGGTACAGATAGAGGTGTAATGGTATCAGAAATTGAAAACAAAGAAGATCCAAAACACCCAATCGAATCATTATACAGCCGTATCCTTGGTAGATACACATATAGAGATTGTATCGATCCAAAGACTGGTGAAGTATTAATTAAGAAAAACGAATACATCACAGAACCAATCGCAAAGAGTATCGTCGATGCAGGTATTAAATCTGTGGGTATTAGAACAGTATGTACTTGTAATTCACACAATGGTATTTGTGTAAAATGTTATGGACGTAACCTTGCTACAAATGAAATAGTAGAAGTTGGTGAAGCAATCGGTGTTATCGCATCACAATCAATCGGTGAACCAGGTACACAGCTTACAATGCGTACATTCCATACTGGTGGTGTCGCTGGTGGTGATATCACACAAGGTCTACCACGTGTTCAAGAATTATTTGAGGCAAGAACTCCAAAAGGTGAAGCTTTAATTGCAGAATTTGCTGGTAAAGTATCACTAGGTGTTAATACAATCACAATTACAGGTTTACATGAATCTAAAGTATATCCTCATCAAGCATCAGCAACTCTTCTAGTTACTGAAGGACAAGTTGTCGCTGCTGGCCAACAACTAACAGAAGGTTCTATCAATCTAAGACAACTCCTAAAAGCAACTAACATCGAAACAGTTCAACAATACATCATTAGAGAAATTCAAAAAGTCTACACTAAGGAAGGTGTTGAACCAAACGATAAACACATCGAAATCATCGTTCGTCAGATGACAAAGAGACTTGTTGTTCAACTTGAAGGTGATACTAAGTTGCTCCCAGGATCACTAATTTCATCTAACCACTATGCAGATGCTAATAGAGAAGCACTATTAAATGGTAAAAAACCTGCAGTTGCAACTCCAATCATTCTTGGTATTACTAAAGCAGCTTTAAGAAGTGATTCATTCTTATCAGCTGCATCATTCCAAGAAACCACAAAAGTCCTCACTGATGCTGCTATAGCTGGTGCAACAGACTACTTAAAAGGTCTAAAAGAAAACGTAATTATCGGTGGACTTATCCCTGCTGGTACTGGTATCCTTCAAACAACTAAACTTGAATATGAAGGATTAAAAGACCAAGAAGAAGATACATTCGATACTTACGACGAATAATTATGAAAAATGGCTTAGTCTCGCACTAAGCCATTTATTTTACAAAACATAATAAAAAACAAGAGCCCGAAAACTCTTGTTTTTTATTTCTAAATAAATTAGAGAAGTCTGAAAATCTTTTTGTTTAGAATCATGAAGATGATGTCTAAAATCCAGATGATGTTGAATCCGAAGAAAATACGGATAATAGCAGCTAAGATTTTACCATCTTGAATTCTAGTAATAATTCCGCAAATCCATGAAGTGAATGGGATGATGCAAAGAATTAAACTAACAATCCAATCTAATCCAAAATAATCGCTTCCACCTTTTGCCATGTCAGCAAATGCCTCCTAAATAATATTTATTACTAATATTATACAAGTTTTTTAAGTTCTTTAAAAGATTTATTTTTAAATTAATAAAAATATTTTAAAACTATATATTTTGATACACCTAGTGACGTGTACATAAAAACATCTATTTTTAGGGAAAAATACAAAATTTTAAAATTCTGATAAATTATTTCTTGACTTATAAAATATTTTAATATAAAATATATGTCGCTGTGAAGCGAGGGGTTTAAAACCCCATATAAAAATGAATTATCCGCACTTCCTGGAAGTGTGAGCAAGAAAGGAGAATCATGCCAACAATTAATCAATTAGTAAGAAACGGCAGACAAGACAAAATCAAAAAGTCTAAATCACCACATTTATCAATTGGCTATAACACTCTAAAGAGTAAGTATACAGCAATTGATTCGCCTCAAAAGAGAGGTGTATGTACACGTGTTGCAACAATGACACCTAAGAAACCTAACTCAGCTATGAGAAAATACGCTCGTGTTAGATTAACAAGTGGAATCGAAGTTACAGCATATATTCCTGGCGTCGGACACAAACTCCAAGAGCACTCTGTAGTATTAATCAGAGGCGGTAGAGTTAAAGACCTCCCTGGTGTTAAGTATCATATCATCAGAGGAACTTTAGATACTCTAGGCGTTGATGGAAGAAAACAAGCTAGATCAAAATACGGCGCTAAGAAGAGCGGCGTTAAGATCGGCTAATAGGAGGTAAGAAACATGCCACGTAAAGGGAATGTGCCAAAAAGAGACGTATTACCAGATCCAATTTATAATTCTAAGTTAGTTACAAGATTAATCAACGGAATGATGGTATCAGGTAAAAAGGGAACTGCTCAATCAATTTTATATGGTGCTTTCGATATTATTGCTGAGCAATCTGGAAAGAACCCAAATGAAGTCTTCGAACAAGCTTTAAATAACATTATGCCAGTTCTTGAAGTTAAGGCTAAAAGAATCGGTGGACAAAACTATCAAGTACCAATGGAAGTAAAACCTGAAAGAAAGATTGCTCTTGGTCTTAGATGGTTAGTAAGCTACGCAAGACTCAGAAACGAAAAAACTATGTCTGAAAAACTCGCTAAAGAAATCTTAGATGCTTCTAATAACTTAGGTGGAGCATGCAAGAAGAGAGACGAAGTACATAGACAAGCAGAAGCTAACAAGGCTTTCGCTCATTATCGTGTTTAATTAATACGAGGAAAACAAATTTATGCGTGATTACAGTTTGAATCAAACCCGTAACTTCGGAATCATGGCTCACATAGATGCCGGTAAGACAACTATAAGTGAACGTATACTATTCTATACAGGTAAGATTCATAAAATGGGAGAAACCCATGATGGTGATACTGTCCTCGACTGGATGGAAGAGGAACAAGAAAGAGGTATCACCATTACTGCAGCCGCAACCACAACTTATTGGAAAAACACAAGGTTCAATATCATTGATACCCCAGGTCACGTCGATTTCACAGTTGAGGTTCAAAGATCTCTAAGAGTCTTAGATGGTGCAATAGCCGTCCTCGATTCACAAGCAGGAGTTGAACCACAAACAGAAACCGTTTGGAGACAAGCGAACGAATATAAAGTACCAAGAATAGTCTTTTCAAACAAAATGGATAAGGCTGGTGCTGATTTCTATATGTCAGTTCAATCAATCAAAGATAGACTTGGCGCAACAGCCAAGGCTATAGAGATTCCAATTGGAGCTGAAGAAAAATTTAGAGGTATTATAGATATCGTTTCAAAAAAAGCGTATGAGTATCATAACGACAAACAAGAAGAACCTGTTGAAATTCCAATCCCAAGCGAACTAGAAAGCGAAGTAGAACTCAAAAGAGCTGAGCTAATAGAAGCTGTATCTGACTTTGACGATGAACTCATGGAACTCTATCTTGGTGGTGAAGATATAGATTCAAGTATTCTAAAGCGTGCAATCAGAAAAGCGACTCTCTCTGCAAACTTCTTCCCAGTTCTTTGTGGATCTGCATTCAAGAATAAAGGAATCCTCCTCCTTCTTGATGCGATAGTTGATTATCTTCCAGCACCATCTGATGTAGAAATGGTTAAAGCCACTAAAAAAGATGGTACAGAAGTAAAACTATCATATGAAGATAATGCTCCTTTTGCAGCACTAGCCTTCAAAGTTATGACAGATCCATTCGTTGGAAAACTAGTTTACTTTAGAGTATATTCAGGTCACCTAGATAAAGGTGGAGTAGTACTTAATACTGTTACAGGACAAAAAGAAAGATTCGGAAGAATCCTACTTATGAATGCTGATGAAAGAGAAGATATCGATAGCGTTTATAGCGGAGATATCGCAGCGGTAGTAGGATTAAAAGATACTACAACCGGTCATACACTTTCTGCAATTGACCACCCAGTACTTCTTGAATCAATGACTTTTCCTGAACCAGTAGTAATGATTGCGATTGAGCCAAAGACAAAAGCCGATCAAGAAAGAATGACAAATGCCATTCAAAAATTAACCGAAGAAGACCCAACATTCAAAAGTTACACCGATAAGGAAACTGGTCAAACCATCCTTGCTGGTATGGGCGAGCTTCACTTAGATATTCTCGTTGAAAGAATGAAAAGAGAATTCAAAGTTCAAGCTAATGTTGGTAACCCTCAAGTATCATATCGTGAAACATTCACAGAAAAAGGTACTGCAAGAGGAGACTTCATAAGACAAACCGGTGGCAAAGGTCAATATGGCGATTGTGTAATTGAATTTGAACCAAACCCAGGAAAAGGATATGAATTCCATGACAAAACAACTGGTGGAGTAATTCCAAAAGAATTCATTATTGCAATCGATAAAGGCCTACAAGAGTCAATGGAATCTGGAGTGCTCTGTGGATATCCTATGATGGATATTAAGTGTAGTGTAGTTGATGGCTCATATCATGAGGTTGACTCAAGTGATCTTGCTTTTAAGATAGCGGCCTCAATGGCCTTAAGAAACGCTAAAGACGTTTGTAAACCAACTCTACTTGAACCAATTATGTCAGTAGATGTTGTGGTACCAGAAGCTTATCTTGGCACTGTTATGAGTGATTTAACTCAAAGAAGAGGCAGAATCGAAGGTCAAGAAATTAGAACTATCGACGCCAAGATATCTGCGATGGTTCCACTTGCTAATATGTTTGGTTATACAACCGCTCTTAGAAGCCTAACTCAAGGCAGAGGAACATCAACAATGAGATTTTCTCACTATGAAACTGCAGCCAAATCAGTTCAAGAAGAAATAATAAGAAAAAGAAACGGCTAATATGGCAAAAGTTTCATATTGAAATAATCTAGATTATTTGTTAAAATTAAAAAGATGTAAAAAATCAAAATAAAAAAAGAATAAAAACAAAAGGAGAAACAAAAAATTTTTTATGGCAAAAGAAAAATTTATCCGTAACAAACCACATTTAAACATTGGTACTATCGGACACGTTGACCATGGTAAAACTACTTTAACAGCAGCTATTACATTATATCTTGCTAATAAAGGCTTAGCTAAAATGGCTAGATACGACGAAATCGATAAAGCACCAGAAGAAAAAGCTAGAGGTATCACTATCAACTCAGCTCACATCGAATACGAAACTGAAAACCGTCACTACGCACACGTAGACTGCCCAGGCCACGCTGACTATGTAAAGAACATGATCACTGGTGCTGCTCAAATGGACGGCGCTATCCTCGTAGTTTCTGCTCCAGATGGAGTTATGCCTCAAACTCGTGAACACATCCTTCTTGCTAGACAAGTAGGCGTTCCAAAAATCATCGTTTTCTTAAACAAAGTTGACCAAATCGCTCCAGAAGATGCTGAATTAATCGACATCTCTGAAATGGACGTTAGAGATCTTTTAACAGAATACAACTTCCCTGGTGATGAAATTCCAGTAATAAGAGGTTCTGCATTAAAGGCTCTTGAAGGCGACCCAGCTTACACTCCAGCTATCCAAGAATTAATGGACGCTGTTGATACTTATTTCGACGTTCCTGAACGTGACAATGCTAAACCATTCTTAATGCCTGTTGAAGACGTATTCACAATCACTGGTCGTGGTACAGTTGCAACTGGTAGAGTAGAAAGAGGTCAAGTTAAAGTTGGCGATAAGGTAGAAATCGTTGGTATTAAAGACACTCAAGAATCAGTAGCTACTGGCGTAGAAATGTTCAAGAAGACTCTTGACTACGCTGAAGCTGGTGACAACATTGGTTTATTACTCCGTGGTATTGATCGTGAATCAATCGTTCGTGGTCAAGTTATTGCTAAACCTGGATCAGTTAAACCTCATAACAAATTCACAGCTGAAGTTTACGTATTAACTAAAGAAGAAGGTGGACGTCATACATCATTCTTAAATGGTTATCGTCCTCAATTCTACTTCAGAACTACAGACGTAACTGGCGTTATCCAACTCCCAGAAGGCGTAGAAATGGTTATGCCTGGTGATCACGTTAACATGACTGTTGAATTAATTCACCACATCGCTCTTGAACCAGGAACTAAGTTCTCTATCCGTGAAGGTGGTAGAACTGTAGGTGCTGGTACAGTTACAACAATCGTTTCTTAATTTAAGAAAAGAAAGTATATTAAGCGTTACATTCGTGTAACGCTTTTTATTTCCTTAAATAGAGATATAATATATAATAATATTAGTAATAAGGAGGTAGCACCATGAAATACACTACAATTCCAGGACTTAATAAAAAGGTATCAAAAATCGTTATGGGCCTTTCCAACGATATTATGAATAATGGTTATGATAATGACGATAATCTAACATATGCCTTCAATAATGGAATTAATACTTTTGACTGCGCAAGAGTATATGGCAATGGTAAGTCAGAAGAATCATTTGGTAGATGGTTAATAAGGCAAAGACGAGATCAAATAGTAGTCATTACTAAATGTTGCCATCCAAATATCTTCGGTTTTTCACGTGTAAATAAAAAAGCGGCAATTAAAGATATTGAGTTATCACTAAAAGCTTTAAAGACAGCTTATGTAGATGTCCTCCTTCTTCATAGAGACAACAAGAAAGTACCTGTATCTAAAATTGTTGATTTTATGAATGATATTATAAAACTTGGCTATACTAAAACTATTGGTGTATCTAACTGGAGCATAGAAAGAATTAAAGAAGCTAATGAATATGCAAAAGAAAATAATTTAGTTCCATTCACAGTATCATCTCCTAACTACTGTCTTGCAAGACTCGTTAATTTCGTATTTCCTGGTGAAGCATCTTATATATCATCAAATGAAAGCGAAGAATATAACTATTATAAAGAAAACGATATAAGAGTTCTTGCATATTCAGCACTAGGTAATGGATTCTTATCAGGAAAATATAAAGCCGCCGAAATAGAAGATGGTACTAAACTTCCAAAACTTACTAAAGCCCTATTCTATTCAAAAGATAATATTGAAAGATTAAGAAGAGCGGAAGAAGTCGCAAAAGAGGTAAATTCAAGCGTTTCAATCGTTTCTCTTGCCTATCTATTAAATCAAGAACTAGAAGTATGCCCTATAATTAGTGCCACATCATATAAACATATTGGTGAAAACTTAGGTGCACTTGATTTAAACATTAAAGATAAACTTGATTATCTTGATCTAAAAGACCTTAAAGAAAAAGAACCTAAAACACAAGAACCTCAAGCGGAAGAGACTAAAGAGGAAGAAACTAGTGAAGTTTAGTAAGTGTTATACTGTTTTTGATGATAAGTGAGATGATATCGTATGATATCATTTCATTTTTATTTATTTTAGTTTTAGTGTATAATTGTTTAGGTATGGAGGTAAAGATAATGAAACCAATATTATTAGTAGTTATGGATGGGGTTGGATTTTCTAAGACAGGACTTGGAGATGCTGTAAGTCTTGCGAATACTCCAACACTCGATTATTTATTAAAAACTTATCCTAATACACGTCTTAAAGCTCATGGTGATGCAGTGGGTCTACCTAGTGATGATGATATGGGAAACTCAGAAGTAGGTCATAATGCAATAGGATGTGGCCAAATCTATTCACAAGGTGCAAAACTTGTTAATGAATCGATTGAATCTGGTAAGATGTATAAATCAAATGCTTGGAAAGAAGTAATTGACAATGTTAAATCACATAATTCAACACTTCATTTCTTAGGCCTTTTATCAGATGGTAATGTTCATTCACACATT
>ONMY01000070.1 GCA_900318975.1 uncultured Bacillota bacterium
ACTATTAGATAATGTTATTGAAGGTGCTGAGCTTTTAGAAAGACATATTAAAAATCATGGTCAAATCTATATAGTTGTTGACTCAGATGTGGACGGATTTACAAGTGCCGCAGTTGTTTACAACATTCTTAAAGATGAATATAAGGACTATGATGTTAAAATAAATTATCATATTCCAGACGGAAAAGAGCATGGACTTGAAACTCTTATGGATATATTCACAAATGAAAAGATTTGTGATTTAATCATACTCCCTGATAGCTCAAGTAATGACTATGAAGAGCATAGAATATTAAAGGAAATGGGATATGATATATTAATTCTTGACCACCATAATGCGCCAAAGTATAGTGAGAATGCGATTGTTATTAATAATCAGCTTTCAGAAGATTATCCTAATAAGCATTTAAGTGGTGTTGGTGTAGTTTATAAGTTCTTTGAATATTTTGAGAAACATATGCCCACTGGACGCGATTATGCAATTGATTATATTGATTTAGTTGCATTTGGTGAGATAAGTGATATGATGAATATGGGAACACTTGAAAATAGATTTATTTGTGAATATGGTTTAACTCATATTAAAAATAACTTCTTCAAGTTAATGGTTGACTCACAAGCTTTCAGTCTTAAAGATAATATGTGCCAGGATGGTATAGCTTGGTCTGTCACTCCAATGGTAAACGCATTAATTCGTATTGGTTCAGATATTGAAAAGGAAAGACTATTTGAGTCATTCATAAATCCAAATAAGATAGTTCCCTCTACAAAGAGAGGAGCAAAGAAAGATGATGTTGAAACAGTTGCCGCACAGACAATAAGAAACTGTACAAATGCAAAGAGACATTAGAAGGATATGATGACTAAAGCAATGCAGTTGCTCGATGTTCAGATTTTCAATAATAATTTGGATAGTAATAAGGTAATTATTCTTAGTGCAGATGGGCTTGATATTCCAAATACATTAACTGGTTATTGTGCAATGACAGTAAGTGCCGCATATAAAAAGCCAGTTATGCTTGGTAGAGAAACAAAAGATGGATATTTCCGTGGTTCAATACGTGGACAGGAAGAATCAGAGCTTAAGGATTTCCAGACATTCTTACTTGATAGTGGAATGATGGAATATGTTGACGGACACGCAAACGCCGCAGGTTTTGGTCTTAAAAAGAAGTTTATAGATAGCCTTACCAACTACTCAAATGAAAAGTTAAAAGATATTGACTTTAATGAAAATTATTATGAAGCAGATTTTGTAGTAACTGGTAATTGTACATATCTCAGTCCTCTTATTTTGGACATTGCTTCTGCTAATACTATTTGGGGACAAGGAAATAAAAAGCCGATTGTTATTTCTACTGATATAACTATTGACGTAAACGACATTAGTATATGTGGTTCAAATAATGATACTTTTAGATTTACTTTTAATAATATAACTTATATCAAGTTTAAAGCAAGCGATTTAATAGAACAGATTAAACCATATAAGGAAAAAGGCGGTAAGATAAATATTACCGTTGCTGGTGAATGTAAAATTAATCGTTGGCAAAATCAAGAGTTACCGCAAATAGGTATCAAGGAAATTGAAATTAAAGAATGTAGTGTGAGTGATTTTTAATGGAAGTTTTAGTAGCAGGAAGTCGCAGTTATTGTGATTATAATGAATTTAAAGCTCTTATGGATTATACACATGAAAAGTATAACATAACAGAGATTATAAGTGGCGGCGCCCGTGGTGCAGATACACTTGCAGAAAGATACGCAAGAGAAAATAGTATCCCAATTAGAATATTTCAAGCTAATTGGAGTGGCTATGGCAAGGCCGCAGGTTTTATCCGAAACGCAGATATGCACAATTATTTAAAGAAATTTGATAATAGAATGTGTATTTGCTTTTGGGATGGAGAAAGTAAGGGAACATCGCACAATTTTAAATTGTGTAAAGATAATGATACCAGATTGGTTTGTTATAATTTTAAATTACATAAAGTAGTGGAGGTTTAATTATGAGAGAACTTTGTAAAAGAATTGAAAC
>ONMY01000075.1 GCA_900318975.1 uncultured Bacillota bacterium
ACCACGAATTATACATGAATAAATTCCTATCATTCCTAGATAAAATATTTGATTAAAATCGATTTTAACGAACTTTTCAATAGAACTTGAAAAAATCGTCCGCCCTTCTAAAAAACTCGTTAGAAGGGCTTTTTTGTGCGTTTTAGCGCTTGATTTTTAGCTATTAATATTTTATAATATTAATAGTGGGGTTTAGAGAAAAATGCAGGAATTAATCATTGTTACAGAGTATATAGAATTACAAAATGCTCTTAAGTTATTGAATTACATAGAAACCGGAGGAGAATCAAAGATTTTTCTTAAGGAAAACGACTGTTTTGTAAATAACGAAAAAGAAATAAGAAGAGGTAAAAAGCTTTATAACAATGATGTTCTTGAGGTTAACAAGAAGAAATATATTATAAAGCATGAAAATAACCAACCTTTCTCTAACAAATTTTAGAAACTACAAAAAACAAACGATTAATCTATCCCCATCAACAAATATCTTTATTGGAAACAATGCTCAAGGTAAAACCAATATCTTAGAAGCCATATATACAATTGCTCTTGCAAGAAGTTATAAGGCAAAAGATAAAGATATGATATTAACCAGCGCTGATTTTTATAAAATAAGCGCTCTAATTGATTTTTATAACCGCGATGAAGAATTAATGATGATTGGTGCAAACGAAGGAAAAAAGGTCTTCGCAAATGGCGCAGAGATCAAAAAACTATCCGACTTCATCGGAAGATTAAATGTTGTTCTATTTTCTCCAGACGATATATTAATGCTTAAAAATGGTCCAGGAGAAAAAAGAAAACTTATGGATATGTCCCTTCTTCAAATATCTAAACAATATATTGAAGACTACACAGCATTTAAAAAACAAATCAAACTAAGAAATGATTATCTAAAATATCTTCTTCCAAAAATTAAAGAAGAAGATGATGAAATAAAAGACGATATGTTAGATGTCTTAACCGCAAACTTCATATCAACAAACAAAAAGATATTTGAATCAAGAAAAAAGTTCTTAGATAATCTCTCTAAACTAACAGAACAAAAATATACAGCTCTTTCAGGAGAAAAAGCCTCAATAAAATTTGATTACCAAATCAATTTTAAAGAGGATATAGAATTTTATAAAGAGCGATATAGAAGTGATATCTTATCTGGAACAACTCAATATGGTTGCCATAGAGATGATATTAAATTCTATAAAAACAACGAAGATTTTGAAACAACATCATCACAGGGTGAAATGAGAATGTTATCTCTATCGATTAAACTAGCGCTTGCTGATATGTTAAAAAACATGAAAGGCGAATCCCCAGTAGTGCTACTCGATGATGTGTTCTCAGAACTCGATAAAAACCATCAAAATAGACTATTATCCGTATTAGATAAGTCTATGCAAATAATAATTACTACAACCGATATATTAAAACTCGGAAAACTAGCTTTGGATAATGCCAAAGTATTCATGATAAACCACGGAACAGTAAAGGAGATAGAAAACAATGGCTGAAGAGAAGAAAACATTAGATGAATTAATGAAAGAAGCGATTGATAAAGAAGAAATCCACACAGGATCTGATGAAGATATGGGTCAAGTAAACCAAGAATATGGTGGAGAAGATATCCAAATATTAAAAGGACTTGAACCAGTAAAACTACGTCCAGGTATGTACATTGGTACTACTGGTCCACAAGGACTTCACCATCTCGTATGGGAAATAGTGGACAACTCAGTTGATGAAGCGCTTGCAGGTATTTGTAATCGTATTGAAGTAAAACTATTAGATAACGATTCAATTAGCGTTAAGGATAATGGTAGAGGTATTCCAGTAGACATTAAAGCTGAAACTGGTCGTCCTGCAATAGAAAGCGTATTTACAACTCTTCATGCCGGTGGAAAATTCAATGGTGGTGTATATAAAGTATCCGGTGGTTTACATGGTGTTGGTGCATCTGTAGTAAATGCCCTTTCAAAATGGCTACATGTTTACGTTAGAAGAGGCGGAAATGTATACTATCAAGAATACATCTATGGTGATAAAGAAATAAAAGACCTAGAGATAATTGGACAAACAGATAAAGAAGATACAGGATCTGAAATCATCTTCTCACCAGACCCTGAAATCTTTAGAGAAGGTACAAAATTCAACTATGAAACAATAAGATCTAGACTTCAAACTCTAGCATTCTTAAATAAAGGTGTTACTTTTACTGTAGAAGATAAAAGAACAGGCGAAGAAAAAGAAATGGTTGAATATTGTTATATGGGCGGTGTTAGAGAATATGTTGAATTCTTAAATAACGGCCAAATGAAATTAAACCAAAAACCAATGTATTTTGAAGGTGAGCAAGCTCATATTCAAGCAGAAATTGCGATGCAGTATAACACTACATTCAATACAATGCTCTATTGTTATACAAACAATATTAATAACCCAGAAGGCGGAACTCACGAAGAAGCATTCAAAGCCACTCTTACAAGACTCCTAAATAAGTATGGAAGCGAACACAACATGTTTAAAAAGGATGAATCACTAACTGGTGATGATACAAGAGAAGGTTTAATCGCAGTTGTATCAGTAAAACATCCAGATCCACAGTTCGAGGGTCAAACAAAGACAAAACTTGGTTCAGAAGACGCAAGAAGAGTTGTCGGAAACATCATGAGTGCACAGCTCCAACGTTTCTTAGATGAGAATCCACAAGATGCTAAAACAATCATCGAAAAAGCATTAACTGCAGCACACGCTAGAATCGCAGCTAAAAAAGCACGTG
This sequence comes from uncultured Bacillota bacterium, assembly GCA_900318975.1. GTDB lineage: Bacteria > Bacillota_I > Bacilli_A > Izemoplasmatales > UBA1188 > UBA1188. The sequence goes on from ONMY01000075.1 coordinate 2,777, forward strand.
AAAACGTTCAAAGAAAAGGCCCACTAGA
>ONMY01000003.1 GCA_900318975.1 uncultured Bacillota bacterium
AATAAAAATGAAATTATTGAAATTCTAAGAGGATCATTAAATTTAACAACGATGAATATTAATACACCTAGTGAAATAATTGAAAATACTAAATATAGGATAATATCAAGTCCAAATGGGAAATATGTCTTCTTATTTTTCATTATCATAATCCTCTTTTAATTTTTTAAAAGCGTCAATTGATCTTTTAATCATATCATAACTTACGCAGTAAGCAAGTCTAACATAGCCCTTTACTCCAAATGAATCACTTGGGACGAGTAATAGGTCATATTTTAAAGCTCTTCTTGAGAAAGCTTCTGCATCGCTTTCTAAAGCTTTCATGAATAGATAGAAAGCACCATCTGGATAAACTAGAGTATATCCCAAATCTTTTAGTGCATTATATAGATAATCTCTATTCTTCTTATATTCATTAATATTTGATGTATGTCCTATAGTTTCACCAACTAGATATTGGAATAGTGCAGGGGCACAGACGAACCCAAGCGCTCTTCCACTACCGCATATAGCTTTATATAAACTTAGAGAATCTTTCATATTAGATGATACTATGATATAACCAATTCTCTCACCAGGAAGTGATAATGATTTACTGAATGAGTAACAGATAATAGAATCATCATAATAATTAGTCACAAATGGGTATTTTATATCATCATAGATGATTTCTCTATATGGTTCATCTGAGATAAGATATATTTCATGATTATATTCTTTTTCTTTTTCTTTTAAGAGTTTAGAAAGTTTTATAATCACATCTTCTTTTAATACAGCACCTGTTGGGTTGTTTGGTGAATCGATAATTACCGCTTTAGTTTTATCTGATAACTTAAGATTTAAATCAGTAAAATTGATTGTTAGATCATCTGCTTCATTAACGACTATCACTTTTCCACCGGCCTTTTCAATAAATACTCTATATTCTGGAAAGAATGGTGCAAATACAATTACTTCATCACCAGGATTTAATAATGCATTTAAAGATATAGTAAGTGATGCGGCTGCACCACATGTTAAATATATCCTATCCTTATCGACATTTGCATTATAGGTTTTATTTAAATAATCAGCGATTTTAGATCTAACAACAATATCGCCAGGAGCGCTTGTATAACCATGAAGTTTAACACTATCTTTTTCATTTAAGAGTTTTTGTATTGTTTCATTTACGATAAGTGGAGCTGGAATTGATGGATTTCCAATTGAAAAATCAAAGACATTTTCATCTCCTACTATTTTTCTTCTTTTATTTCCATATTCAAACAATTCTCTTATTGCAGAACCATGATTTCCAAGTTCAAACATTTTTTCATTAAAATTCATAGTCATTCCTCCTTAATCGATAAGAGTTTACAAGCATTTTTAAATAGAATATTATCTTTTTCTTCTTTCGTAAGTGGGAAACTATTTAAAACGTCAACCATCGATTTAGCATCCATCCATGGGTTATCGCTTCCAAATAGAATCTTTTTGCTTCCGTGTTTCCTAATCATTTTTATGATTAGATCTCTATTTGTGATATCTACAAGTCCTTTTTCCATATGATTAATAGTCCCAAAGCTCATGGCAGTATCAATGTAGAGATTCTTTCCAAGGATATATTCATATGATTCACTAAATTCATCGAGTGAACCCATATGTGCAAGGACTAGATTTCCTTTATTTAAATCAATCTTTTCTAAGAAAGATAATATCTTCTTATAAGATGAATAGATTCTTTCTGGAAAACCTGGATCAAGTCCAGCATGGAACACAACAATTAGTCCAAGTTTAAATGCTTCATTTACGATATCAACATAAAGATTAGAATCCATATCTGTAAGCTGATAGACTGGATGCAGTTTAATGCCCTTAACACCATTATCTTTTAGCCTTTTAAGTTCTTTTTTATAATCGATATAATCTGGATGCATTGTCCCAAAAAAGATTATTTTCTTTTCTCTTTTGTTCATGAAGATGGTTTGATCATTTACGATCTCGACTTGTTCAGGTTTGGTGGCAACTGGAAGAATTATGGAATAATTAACACCAGTTCTTTCCATATCTTTTAAGATTCCAATATCTGTGCCATCAAAAAATGGGACAAAACTTATTGCCTTAGAAAGATTATTTAATGCTTTTTTGACTATTACATCTGGAAAGATGTGGGTATGGAAATCAATTATCATAAAAAATTAGGCTGTTGTTTGTTCCTCAACTAGATTTAGTGTTGAATACATCATTCTTAATTTTGGTTTTTCGATTTTACCTGTTGGATTTCTTGGAACATCCGCAAATATTACTTTTCTTGGACGTTTATATCTTGGAAGGGCAAGACAGAATGAATTGAATTCTTCTTCACTCATATCTATTCCATCTTTTAATGATACAATTGCAAGAGTTGCCTCACCAAGACGCTTATCTGGAATACCGATAACGGCAACATCCTTAACTTTATTATTAGTTCTAATAAAATCTTCAATTTGAACAGGATAGAGGTTTTCTCCACCACTTATGATAACATCTTTTTTCCTATCTACTAAATAAATAAAATAATCATTATCATATTTTGCCATATCACCAGTATATAGCCACTCGCCATCTAAGATTTCTTTTGTAGCTTTTTCATTGTTGTAGTAGCATTTCATAACTCCAGGGCCTTTAACCGCGAGTTCACCAACTTTGTTTGGCTCTTTTATTTCATTATGCTTTTCATCAACGATTTTAGTCTCCCAGTTAAAACCAGCTTTACCTATTGAACCAACTTTTTTAATATTTTCTACACCAAGGTGAACACAACCTGGTCCAATCGATTCAGAAAGACCATAGTTGGTATCATATTCATGAGCAGGAAATACTTTTAACCATCTATTAATTAGTGATGGTGGAACTGGTTGTGCACCAACGTGCATAAGTCTCCACTGTTTAAGTTCATAATTTTCTAGTTTTACATCTTTTCTCTCAATTGCATCTAGTATATCTTGAACCCATGGGACTAAAAGCCAAACAATTGTGCATTTTTCTAAAGATACGGTTTCTAAAATCCATTCTGGTTTAACACCACGAAGTAATACCGCTTTTGATCCACTATATAAGCTTCCAAACCAGTGCATTTTAGCACCAGTATGATAGAGCGGTGGAATGCATAAGAAACAGTCATCTTTAGTTTGAGAGTGGTGGTTTTGTTCAGTAATAGCGCTATTAATTAGAGCTTTATGAGTGTGAAGAATCGCTTTTGGAAAACCAGTTGTTCCACTTGAAAAATAGATAGCTGCATCATCATCTAAGTCTAATTCGATATTTGGTTTTCTTGATGTATAAAGGTTTATATATTCATCATAGCTTTCTGAAAATGATGGTGAATCTTCGCCAACATATATTATGTGTTTAATATTAGTGAGTGTATCAAATAT
>ONMY01000243.1 GCA_900318975.1 uncultured Bacillota bacterium
ATGTTTTCTTTTGGGATTGAATCTGTAAGAATGTCATTTAGTGCATGGATTCCTTCAATTATTATTACTGAATCTTTCTTAAGTTTCATTGGCTCCATAAAGCCTTTTTTCCTAGTTTTAAAATCGAAATATGGAAGACGTACTTCCCTTCCGTCTAAGAAATCAGCCATATTTTCTTTAAATAAAGAAAGATTTAATGAATTGATATGTTCCCAGTCGACATTACCTTCTTCATCTCTTACAGCTTCATCTTCAGAAAGATAATAATTATCAAGGCTAATTCTTAGAGGATGAATGTTTCTTGATAAGAGTTCTATTTCAAGGCGCTTTGAGAATGTGGTTTTACCAGATGATGATGGACCAGCGATTGCGATCATTCTGATATCTTCAATATTTTCTTCAACTCTCTTTCCAATCTCTTCTATGTCATGGTTTTGTCTTGTTTCACAAACACCAATATATCTTACAAGTTCATCATAGTCTTCACATTTTTTGTTTATATGAGAGATGTTTTCTGAGTCTGTGATAGTTGCCCATTTATTCGCTCTTGCAAGAGTCTTTAAGAAGTTTGGCTCATCAATAAACTGTGGGATATATCCTTTCGCTTCTCTTCTTGGAAATTGAATCATAAATCCAGGATGATAAAGAATTAATTTATATTCTTTAATATATCCTGTAGATGGAGTCATATATGAATACATATAGTTTCTATAACCATCACATTCATAGACATGGACATTTTCTTTACGATATTCTAAATTTTCAACTTTATCTAAATAATTAAGAGATTTATAATATTCTTCCATCTCTTCGATAGAATAGGTTTTTCTTTCGAATTTTAAATCTAAAGATATGATTCTTTTTACTTCATCATCGATTTTTTTAAGCATTTCTTTTGTTGTGGTTTTTCCAATTACTTTTGCGAATAAAGACATAGAGATGGAATTTGAAAAACGAACATTTTCATCTTTATAAATGTTTTTAAAGGCCATCGCAATTATATATCTTAAAGTTGCTTGATAGATTCTAATAGAATTACCATCTGTAAGATCTAAGAGTTCTACTTTTGATCCATCTTTTGGGATATATGTTAGTTCTCGAACACGATTATTTACTTTTGCAGAATAAAATCCACCACCATATTCTTTTGCGATTTCTTCTAAAGTGGTTCCATCTTTGTATTCTTTAATTTCATTGTTAATGGTTATTTTCATGATTTCTTCTCCTTTAGATATGCAATATAATTCCAATAGAAAATAGAATGTTTGCCATCCTTTGGATAAATCTTATATGTTTTTTCTGCAATTGGAACTTCGAATGATTTTCCGAGTGCAATTGTGTAATTTATTACTTTTTCATGTGGAATAGTGATATTTAATGATTCATCATCATTTGATATTATTGTGAGTTTTTCACTGTCCATTCTAACCTTTCCACTAAAGAGTGGAATCTCAGTGATATTTTCAAAATATGAGAATTTAGCTTCATCTTCAAGAACTAAGCCATTTTCTATTTCTTTATGGAATTCATTTAAATCATAATCAAATAAATCCTTTAAGTCTTTGAATTTTGAAGTATCTTTGAATCTATAGCTATCTATTTCAAAATCTAAACTAAATCCGCATGATTCGCATGTTAAATTTAGTTTATCAGTCTTAAATGGCATAATGCTAGAACAATTTGGGCATTTCATAAGAACGATATCAAGGCCTTTTGCCTTATTCTTTCTTAAATACTTATATTCAGGATGTTCCCTCATATAAAGAAGATCATCATTCTTCTTAAATGCATTTGATAGTCTGTTATTTATCTCTTCGTTAGTGATTGTATCTAATTCATCTTTGTCGATTAAGAGTTCTAGACTTGCATCAATTCTTCCCTTTCCTGGAGTATTATTCCATTTAGGGCTAAAAAGATATGTACCATTTGGATTTATGAAATATACATTTGGTTTATATTTTAGGATTAGTTTATCAAGACCTTTTGGAAGGGGAAGTGGTCTTCCATAAGTTGAAAGTTGTCCTTCTGGGAACATCATTACGTTTCTTCCAAGCTTTAAATAATTCGCAATTCTTAGAATACTTCTAACATCATTTCTGTATTGATCTTTTGGGATTGTGCCTGTGATATTTAGTAAGAATTTTAAATATTTATTACGGTACCAATAAGTAGTCGCAACTATGTGACTTCTTGTTGGGTAGATTAGATATGGAATTGTTAGAAAGTCGTAGTAGGATCTATGTGGAGCGATTATTAAAGATGGCCCTTTGATTTTTAGCTTATTTCTTTTAATCTTAAGCATTGTCTTAAGCCATAAAATTACGATAGGACCTAATATATAATAGATAAAAAAGCTTGGCTTTCTTAATCTCTTCTTTTTACCTTTTTCTTTAGAATTCATAATCAGTTTTACCTTTTTCGATTAGATAATCAACAAATATAATTATAGTGAAAAATATAAAAATCTCAAGTAAATATATAAAATATTTAGAAATATCTTTATATACAAAGTCAACCTTGAATAAGATATTAATGTAATCGATGTTGTAATATGAGACGAGTATTAGGATTATAAATGTGAATATGAATGTGATTAAAAACATGAGATAATTAGAAAGTACGATTGTTTTAGATACTTCTCTTTTCTTAAGATTTATCGCTTCTAGTTTTTTCTTATCATATTCTATTGATTCATCATAAGCTTTTCTCTCTTCAATATATAATAGGATTACTAAGGATGATGTGAAGATGAAAAGGATAACCGCAGATATAAATTTTAATGTAGATATTGTATAACAATTTGGTTCTTTTTCATATTTTCTTTTTAAATTTCCTTTAAAGAATGTATTAAGTTCTTGAAATGTACTTCTTCTATCGTATTCTTTTATTAAGATATATTTGTTTAGAGTATTGCTCTTGATGTCTTTATTTGTAAAACAAAGAGTGCCAGAATAATCATCTATTAATGCATAGAGAGTGAATTCTTCTATCTCACCATCAATATCTACTATTACTTTGTCTCCAAGATTTTTATTAAATTCATTATAGATTGTCTTTGGGACAATAATAGCGTTTTCTGGAAGATATGATAATTTTTCATAACTATTTATGTTATATACGGAATCAAACTTTGTGATATCAAGTGATAAAAGATTATATTTTTCTTCATCAATTGATACAATATTTTTTGATTCAATGATATTGTATTCAAATCTTGATGATGTAAAAAGGAGTGGTAGATATTCAGTTGTATCCTCAGTCTCAATTACATAATCATATTTATAAAATTCAGTTGTGTTTAAGAATTTACTATAGTTAGATGCGATGAATACTGCATTTATAAACATCGCAAGAATTCCAAATGTATAATACACAATATTTTTTCTTCTAACTAAAAGATAGATAAAACTTGATCTTCTAGATAGATTTACACTTTTACTTGTGGAATAAAAATATAATAAATTATAGATGAGTGACCCTAGAAATAGACATACAAAAATAACGAATAATACAAATACAATTATTGATTTTTCAATAAAAATAAAAAGGAAAATGGATGCTAGAGCGGAGATAAA
>ONMY01000140.1 GCA_900318975.1 uncultured Bacillota bacterium
ATATTTCTTTCAAGTAGACTTATTACAAAATCAGCTTTGACTCCATTTGTATCAAGCTTAATCCTATAGCCCATATTCTTTATTTTAACTAAGAATTCTTCTAAATCAGAACTTATAGTAGGTTCACCACCAGATACCACTACAGCACTTAATAATCCTTTTCTTTTTTCTAAATAAGATAAGACTTCTTCTTCGGTGTAGTGCTCAAGTTCATCTTCGTTATATACTACGAATTCAAAATTATGACAAAAAGGACACCTAAAATTACAACCAGCAAGAAAGATGGTTGCGCTAATTTCGGTATCAAAATTTACTAATGATATTTTTTCAAATCCAGTTATAAGCATTTATTATACTTCTCTTGTAACATATCTTAAATATTCTATTTCAGATTCATCACAAATCTTAGAGAGTTCTTCAAAAACCATTTTATGGTAATCATTCAACCACTGTCTCTCATGTTGGGTAAGTTCATCAACATTTAGTGGATCTAAATCGTATGGTGCAAAAGTAACTGTCTTAAATTCATAGAATTCATCAAGATCAACCTTAGCGCCTTCAACACATAATAATTCGTTTTCAGTTCTAATTCCGTATTTTCCTTCTAAATAAATACCTGGTTCAATTGTAGTAACCATACCAGGAATGATAGTTGCACTATCACTTCTTTCAGGCACTTTTTGCCATCTAAAACCATTTGGTGATTCATGAACATTTAGCATATAACCAACACCATGACCAGTACCATGTTTATAATCTAACCCTTCTGCCCAGAATGGTTCTCTTGCGAGCATATCGATATTAACACCATTTGCGCCCTTAATGAACTTACACATAGATACATCTATGTGTGATCTTAAGACCATTGTATAATGGTGTTTCATTTCATCAGTTACATTTCCTAAAGAATAAGTTCTAGTGATATCTGTAGTACCACCCATATACTGTCCTCCAGAATCAAGAAGGAGAAATCCTGAACCTTCAACCTTTTTAGATGATTCTTTTGTAGGTTCATAGTGGATTATTGCGCCATTTTCATTCCAAGAAGATATACTTTCAAATGATACTTCATAGAATCTCTTATCTCGTTTTCTAAATTCCAATACTTTTTCTGCAAGTGAGTATTCATCCATATCTATTTTTCCGTAATTTTCCTTGACGTATTTCATATATCTAAATACTGCAAGGCCATCTGCCTTATGGATATCTATTAAATTCTTTATTTCAACGTCATTCTTAATAGCTTTCATAAGAACAGTTGGAGATACTTTATCTATTACTTCGTTGTTTTCTTCTATCTGTTTAACAAATGAATAATTTGTGCCTCTTTTTGAAAGTAAAATCTTTCTTCCATTGAGATTCTTTAAGAATTTAGTAACATCATTATAATCACAAATAGTAACATTGGCATCTTTTAATGCCTCTTTAGCATCCTTTAAAAGAGCATCTTTATTTAAGAAAACATATGCATTTTTATCATCGATATAGGTAAATGATAAAAATACTGGAGTAATAGGTACATCTCCACCTCTTAAATTATAAAGCCATGCGATATCATCAATATTAGATAGAAATAGTGAAGCACCATCTTCTTTTATTTTTTCTCTTACTCTTTCGAGTTTACTTGATGTAGATTCTCCAGAAAGAGAAAGCGGGAGTGCCCATATTTTTTCTGTCTTGAGTGGTGCCTTATCAGTCCATATTTCATCAATTAAATCGATATTAGAGACAACTTCTACATATTCTCGAAGTTTAGAGACAAAGGAATAAGGGAGATATTCACCATTAAGACCTATTCTTTTTCCTTTTAAGTTTTCTTCAATATATTCTGTAATAGTTGGATAGCCTGGTGTACCCATCTTCATAAGGCTAATACCAGTATTCTTTAAATCTTTTTCAGCTTGAAGGAAATATCTTCCGTCAGTCCAAAGATAAGCTTTATCCATCATGATGAGTGCATCACCATTAGACCCTTCAAATGAAGTCATATAAGATCTTTCTTTAAAATAATCATTAACATATTCAGATGAGTGTTTATCATCATCAGAAATAAAATATGCATCAAGACCTTTATCCTTCATTAATTTTCTTAGTTTTTCTATTTTTTCAACTGTCTTCATAATAATCACCTAATTCATTACCTCTCTAATAATTTCTTCAATATCTTTTTCATAGAGAATTACAGGTGGATAGTAAGCATTATTCGCTTCTTTTTCTGCCCACTTAATCATTGTATCGATATCTTCTTCTTTTATATTGAATTTTCTTGTGATACCCATATAATTATTTAATTCTTCAATTTTATTAATAAAAGCATTAGCTTTTTCTTCTTCATTCATATCTTCACTTGAAATATTTGTAATATCTGCAAGATGTGCTAGTTTTTTATACACCTTACTTCCATATTTCTTAAGACATATTGGAAGAAGAACTGCATTCGCAAGGCCATGCGGAACATTATAAAGTCCACCAAGTGTATGCGCAATTGGATGAACATATGTAAGTCCAACACGGGTAAAAACTACTCCAGCTTTATAGGATGCAAAAAGCATTTCTCGTCTTGCATCAAGATTTTCACCATTATCATATGCTTCTTTTATGTTTTTAAGGATTGAGGCAATTGCCTCTTCTGCAAGGGTTCTATATTTCTTTGGAACATCCATTGAAATATATCCTTCAACAGCATGTGTTAGAGCGTCCATTCCAGTATATGCTGTAAGTGATTTTGGAAGGCCAAGAGTAAGAGTTGGATCTAATACAGCATATTTTGGGATTAAATGTAGGTCATTTATGGCATATTTGTGGTGCGTGTTCTCATCAGTCACGACAGATGCGATTGTCGTTTCGCTACCTGTTCCAGCTGTAGTTGGGATTGCAAAAAGTACTGGGATGTTTTTTCCAACCTTTAATAATCCACCCATCTTTTCAATTGTTTTATTTGGCCTTGCAACTCTAGCGCCGATTGCTTTTGCAGTATCCATCGCAGAACCGCCACCCATCGCAACAATTGAATCACAAAATGACTCAGCATACATTTTTACACCAAGTTCAATATCTCTTATCTTTGGATTTGGTTCTATTTGATTAAATATAACGTACTCTAAATCGTTTTTTAAAAAAGCGTTAATTAGACCCTCTGATAATCCTAACTTTTCAACTCCTGGATCTAAAACGATTAAACACTTATTTAAATTTAATTCTTTAATCTTTTCTGGAATTAGTTCAAGAGGTTTATCGCCACTTAATATTTCAGGTTCTCTCCATTTTAATAAAGATGCGAATTTATAGAAACAAAACATATAGATACGCTGATATATCTCTCTAAATTTGTTCATATTAACCTCCTTGTCTATCTATTTAATAGTTTATCATAAAAATATTAATTAGTTTAACTAATTAAAGAAAAAATGACAAAACAAGCATTATTCATACAATTTTTAAAATAATTTAATCAACTTTAAAGCTTTTCTACTTTTTTTAGAAAGTAGAATTATATAATAATTTTGAAAAACAAAGACTATAATATATAATTTAAGAAGTAAGTTAATAAAAAAGGAGAAAACCTATGACTACAGGACTACAGTTTTGGGATATAAGCATTTGGACACTACTCCTTGCCTTTGCTGGAATATTCCTTGCATCTCTTCTTGCGAATGCACTCATTCAAACAATTAGACCCCTTAAGAAAGCTTTAATTCCATCGCCAGTACTTGGTGGAATACTGCTTCTAATATTCTTAACAGTTTATAAAGCAATCACAGGGACAGAACTCATTGAAGGTTCAGTTCTAGAAATAATTACTTATCATACTCTTGGTATAGGATTTGTTGCATCATCTCTTAAGTTCAATAAAAACAAAAAGAAAACCACTCAAAAAGCTATCCTCAATTCCTCATTCTTCACAATTGGTGGATACGCTCTTCAAGCAGTTATTGGTTTAATAATTACTGTGAGTTTATACTTTATAATTAATGCGTGGCCTGCAGGTGGTGTACTTCTTCCTATGGGATATGGTCAAGGCCCAGGACAGGCATTCAACTGGGGTAATACTTTTAGTCAATATGAAGATGCCGTCTCAGAATTTGGAGCATTTGTTGGCGGAAAAGACTTTGGTCTTTCAATTGCTGCAATGGGATTTATTAGTGCATCAATTGGTGGTGTTATCTATCTTAACATTGAAAGAAGAAAAGGCAATGTTAAGATGCAAAAGGAAGTTGATTATACAGAAAGACTTAAACTTGAAGATTATGAATCTGAAGGCGAAATCGCATCAAGTGATTCAATCGACAAGATGACTATTCAATTTGGCTTAGTATTCATTATATATGCAATATCATTTGCACTACTCTATGGAATATCAACTCTGTGTGATTTATCTGGTGTTGGACTACTTGTAAACACAGTTAAACCATTATTCTGGGGATTTAATTTTATCTTCGGTGTTGCGGTTGCTGCATTATATAAACTCATTTACACCAAACTTAAAGACAAGGGCGTAATAAAGAAACAATATACAAACAACTATTCAATGGATAGAATATCTGGTTTATCATTTGATATCATGGTTGTTGCTGCATTTGGTTCTATTAACCTTGAAGCGTTCCTAGAACCAAAATTAATAATACCACTAATACTCGTATGTGTTTCTGGTGGTGTTATTACATACTTCTACTGTCAACATATTGCAAGAAAAGTATTCCCTGAATACAAAGATGAAGCATTCTTAGCATTCTATGGAATGCTTACAGGAACAAACGCAACTGGTATAATTCTATTAAGAGAAATAGATCCTCAGTTTGAAACACCAGCTTGTGATAATATGGTATTCCAATCTTTATATTCAATTGCCTTTGGTGCACCAATCCTTTTATCACTGGGTTCAGTTGGTAAAGGGTGGATACAGCTTATTGTATGTCTTATAATTTATGTAGTAATATTTGTCGTATTATATCTTCTTATGAGAAGAGATGTAATCTTCAAAAAGAAAAATCCTGAAAAGGAAGAAACAACAAAGGAAGAATAATGTATTAAAAAAAAGAAGCGTCGCTTCTTTTTTTTAATCATCATTAACTGGATTATAATATAAATCTATTGCGATTCTATCTAAATCATCTTGGTCAATATAGAATTCAACATATTTATTATCGTAGTTAACAGTACCTTTTGGAGTTGTGATTGTTTTTTCAGTAAATGTTTCGATATCATTAAATAATGATGCCATAACATTTGCTGG
>ONMY01000067.1 GCA_900318975.1 uncultured Bacillota bacterium
ACAACATATCAAGAAAGGTATGAGCTTATCACAAGCTGAAGCTAAACTCGCTGTTGAATGCGGTTATTTCCCATTATTCAGATTTGACCCAAGACTAAAAGCTGAAGGCAAGAATCCATTCCAACTTGATTCTAAGACTCCAAATTGGGAAAGATATAATGAATTCTTAATGAATGAAACAAGATATGCAAGCTTAGCACAAATCAATCCTGAAAATGCTCAAAGCTTACTAGAAGCTAACGTAGAACATGCAAAAGAAAGATTTGCAAGCTACGAAAAGATGGCTCAATAATAATTAATGATAACTCCCACACATATTTTCGTGTGGGAGTTTTTAATAGGAGGAAGAATATGAATCTTGAAGACGTATTAAAAGCATATTTAAATATACCTGAATTATCAGATTTTAAAAATGTTCTATTTGTTGGGCCACACCCTGATGATATCGAATTTGGATGTGGTGGTTTAATTTCAAAATTAAAAGAAAAGAATGCAACAATACATTTCATTATAGTAACTGATGGTGCTGCAGGTTCAAGTGATATAAATGTTACTGCCGAAGAAGTTAAAAATACAAGATATAGTGAAACTTTAGATGCAGGAAAATATTTAAATATCGATACTATTGATTTTTTAGATTTAGAAGATGGTGGACCATTTACAAGTGAAGATGTTATTAAAAAATTAACACCATATGTATTAAAATATAATCCAGAAATTGTATTTGCCCCAGACTTTAGATTAAAAACTGAATGTCATCATGACCATTTAGTAGTTGGAGAAGCTGTATCTAATCTTCTTCAAATAATAGGATATAAGGAAGCATTAAGACGCCACGGAATAGATGTTAATGGAATTACATATTTTCCAAGAAACATCTTTTTAGGACTTTATTTTACTGATGATCCAAATATTTATACTGAAATTTCAGAAAAGAACTTAAATGATAAAATCACTGCACTAAAACTCCATAAATCACAGTTTATGGGTCCTGAATCTGAGCTTTTAATCCAGTACTTTATGCTTAAGGCTATGGATGATGGAAAAAAATGTGATAAAGCACTTGCGGAATCATTTAAAGTACTTCATCCAATTCAACAACATGTATACTCAAGTGGTTATATTAAGTAAATAGTAACAAATTATAAAAAAAAGTATAACATCACCTAAACATATGATATAATGTGTATGTAAAATAGAATATGTAAAAACCATCAATGTTTCTACATGTAGCTTATTTACAAAATTTTATGCAGTACAAGGAGTTTTATGAAAGGAACAGTAAAGTGGTTCAACAATGATAAGGGCTATGGATTTATCACTGGCGAAGATGGAGTAGATTATTTCGCACATTATACCAAAATCTTAGGTGAAGGTTTTAAAACAATCCAACAAGGTCAAACTGTATCATTTGATGTTGAAGAAGGAACAAAAGGACCTAATGCTATAAATATTCAAAAAGAAGAAGCATAAAGTTAAAGTGGCTTAGCCACTTTTTCTTTTTCTAATAATACTAATTTATATGATTATATGATATAATCAATTAGTAAATATGTGAGGTGAAGTTATGAAGTTATATAACACATATACCAATAAAATCGAAGAATTAAAACCAATTAAAGAAAACACAGTCACAATCTATTATTGTGGCCCAACTGTTTATAATTATATTCATATCGGTAACGCAAGACCAATTATCTTCTTTGATACTTTAAAGAAATATCTTGAACATAAAGGCTATAAAGTAATAATGGCTTCAAATTTCACAGATATAAACGAAAAAATCCTAAATCAATCAAAGATTGAAGGCATATCTGAAATGGAAGTCGCAGAAAAATACATAAAGGCATATATGGATGATGTAAGATTCTTAAATGCCGATGATTCATTCTTAAAGCCAAGAGTAACTGAAACAATCCCAGAAATTATAGATTTTATTGATAGTCTTGTAAAGGTTGGTGCTGCATATAAGAGTGGTGGTGATGTTTATTACCGCGTTTCTTCACTTCCTGAATACGGAAGACTATCAAATAGAAAGACAGATGAACTAATACAAGGTGCAAGAGTAGAAGTTAGAGATGAAAAAGAATCTGGACTCGATTTTGCACTATGGAAAGAATTCCATGAAGGCATTAAATATGATTCACCATGGGGTGAGGGAAGACCTGGTTGGCATACTGAATGCTGTGTAATGATTCATAAATTATTTGGTGGAATGATCGATATTCATGGTGGAGGAGCTGATCTAATTTTCCCACATCACGAAAATGAAATTGCCCAGAATGAATCACTCTACCATAATAGAATCGCAAATATCTGGATGCATAATGCAAGAGTAAATTTTGGACAAGAAAAAATGAGTAAATCTCTTGGAAATGTTATCTGGGTTAAAGATTTAAAGTGTGATCCAAGAGCCTATAGACTCCTACTTTTAAAATCATCATATAGAAATATCGTTTCATATACTGATGAACTACAAGCACAAACAATTCCAGAACTTGAAAAAATAGATACTGCAATGAATAAATTATTCCTATATCTAGATGTTAACGATCTATTTAATAGTAGTATTCAAAGTCTAGAATCACTTGATTTTATGAAGAGATTTGATGATGCTAATGAAGAGGATATGAATACTCCAAATGGTGTTACAGTAATTAATGATTTAGTAAAAGAAATCAACCTTGAACTTAGAGGAAGAAAGGATAGCGATATTCTTGTATCATATTACAATGTATTAAAAGAAATGCTATATGTATATGGTTTAAATCAAAATCTAGAAAGAATGTCTTTAGAAAATAGAAATCTTTACAATGAATGGATTGATGCAAGAAAGGAAAAAGATTTTTCTAAAGCTGATGAACTCAGAAATAAATTATTATCAAATGGCGTTAAACTATGATTCAAGAAAATGGACTTACTCTTGCTTATATAGGCGATGCTGTATATGAACTAAAAATAAGAGATTATCTTTTGACACAAAAGTATGTAAAAGTAAATGATTTACATAAGCATGCAATAAACTATACAAGTGCGACAAACCAAGCTAAAGCAGTCGACTATCTTATGCCATCTTTAAGCGAAGAAGAGATTGAATATTATAAGAGAGGAAGAAACTCTGGTGGCACTCATAAGCCAAAGAATTCAAGTCTAAATGAATATAGAAAAGCTACAGGTTTTGAAGCGTTAATTGGTTATCTGTATTTGATAAAAAATGAAGAAAGATTAAGCGAAATTATAGATCTTTCAATAAACTTTCTAAATTCAATAAATGCCTAGAAATAGACATTTTATTGTGCTATAATATAGTAAAAGATAAGGAAATATTAGGAATGTTATTAAAAGGAAAGAATGTTTCAAGAGAGACTATTTATTCAGGAAAAAATATTAAAAGAATCATCATCAAAGAATCCTTTAATGATGAGGTTTTATCATACATGAATAAAAAGCATATTAAATATGATAAACTCCCTGATCAAGTCTTTAATAATAAATATCCAAACTCACAAGGAATCGTCGTTGAAATAAATGAATTTGAATACGCGTCTTTTGACGAATGTGTAAAAAATACAACTAATGATTCATTATGCCTTATACTTGATTCCTTGGAGGATCCTCAAAACTTTGGAAACATCATTCGTTCATTCGAAGCACTTGGTGGATCTTTCATAATTATTCCTAAAAATCGTTCAATTGAAGTTAATGAAACAGTCGCAAAAGTATCAGCTGGCGCCTATGCCCATGTTGATGTATGCCAAGTTACAAACCTAAATCAAGCAATAAAAAAACTCAAAGATAATGGCTACTGGGTAATGGGTACTGATATGGATGGTGATACTGACTATGATAACGTTAGAGTTGATATGCCAATTGCCCTAATAATTGGTTCTGAGGGGTTTGGCATGAGCAAACTCGTTAAAGAAAACTGTGATTATCTCTTAAGAATTCCAATGGTTGGAAAAATCAATAGCTTAAATGCATCGATTTCTGCAGCAATTGTTATTTCGGATATAGTATCTAGGAGGAGAAAACTATAGAAACTATCGAATTTAATGACTATGAACTCTTATATATGATTCAAGAGGATGACTACACTGCACTTGAAATTCTCTATAAAAAATACACCTACTTGATTTATAAAAAAATAGGAGAAAATAGCTTTAGATTCGATAATGATGATATTTTTCAAGAAGGACTCATAGTTCTTCAAAAATCAATAGAGAAATATAAAGATGGACCTGTTCCATTTTCGGCATTTTTCTCTAAAAACCTCCACAATAAATTCTATTCTCTTTCAAAAATGGGTTCAAAAAGACCACCATATATTTTTGATAATTTCGTTAATCTGTATGACTCTTCATATAATGTCACTTACTATGAAGGGATAAAAACCAAATTATTTGAAGGATTAACTCCGCTTGAGATTAAATTAGTAGAACTTAGAGTTATAAAAAAAGAACCTCTACCACAAATCCTAAAAGAATA
>ONMY01000113.1 GCA_900318975.1 uncultured Bacillota bacterium
GAACTCTATTTGCAATAGGTATCCATGGACTAAATAAAAAGAAGAGAACTGCATTAATGGTATTAAACAATATGCCAGTAGTAAATCCAGATATTGTGACAGGTTTCTTACTTCTTTTAATATTTGTATTATTCCAAACATTATTCGGTCTTGAAAGAGGATGGTTTACTGTTTTAATTGCTCATATTTTCTTCTCAATTCCATATGTTGTTTTATCAGTTCTTCCAAGATTAAACCAAATCGACCCTAATACATATGAAGCCGCAAGAGATCTTGGATGCACTAGAGTTGGTGCAGTATTTAAGGCAATCATCCCATCAATAACTACGGGAATTGTTTCAGGTGCAATGTTTGCCTTTACTATGTCAATCGATGATTTCGTAATCACTATGTTTGTTTCTGGAACAGAATTCTATAATGTATCAACTTGGATTGATAGCGCGATGAGAAGAGGATTTATTCCAAAGAGCGTGTATGCATATAACGTAATCATATTCTTCATCGCATCAGCTGTTGTTCTTGTGAATAATTTTGTCCAAAGCAAGAAATATAAAAAGCTAGAGGAGGTTTAATTCGTTATGAAAAAATATCTATCTTTAGTTTTAATCATGTTAATGATACTAGTAGTCACTGCTTGTAGTAGTGAAAAGAAATTATATGTTTTAAATGTCGGTGATTATATCGATAAAACATTAGTAGACGCTTTCGAAGAAGAATATAACTGCAAAGTCATCTATACAGAAGTTAATTCAAACGAAGAAATCTATCAAAAACTTAAAAATGAGGTATATGATATTTGTGTTGTATCTGATTATATGATTGATAGAATGCAAAAAGAAGGATTAATCATTAATCTATTTGAAGAACACGAATTTGAAAATTATGATTTTGATGATCTCCTTCCAAATGCAAAAGTATTCTTAAATGATCAATGTTCAACATATATGGATTATTTTATTCCATATTTTTGGGGAACAATGGGAATTCTATATAATACTGATGTTGAAGGACTAGAAGAGTATATCACATCATTTGATACCTTAGAAGCAATCTATACAAACAACGAATACAATAAGGGCATGTATAATGCACCAAGAGATTCAATCGCTATGGCTCTTATGGTATTAGGTCTTGATATCAATTCTGATAAAGAAGAAGATTTAAGAGCAGCATCAGACCTCATTAAAAGCGTTACATATCGTGCTTGGGGAGATGACAATTTAAAAGAGATGGTTCATCAAGGAATGCTTGATATGGCATTAGTATATTCTGGTGACTATTTAGATGAATATTATCAATGTGAAATTGATGATGATGAGATCAATTTCTATTACTATGCCCCAGATAAAACAAATATTTGGGTAGATGGTATGGTAATTACATCTATATCTAAGAATAAAGAACTCGCATTTGAGTTCTTAGAATATTTCACAGAAGAAGAAAACCAAGCACAAAATTCAGATTATATCGGATATTGTCCTCTTTCTGAGCTTGCATATAATATCCTATTTGCATCAGAAGATGATGGCGGATATGATTATGATATGGAAGAAGAGTTCTTTATCCCATATAAAGAAGAAAGAAAAATCTTCAAATATGTTTCAGATGAGCATTATAATATGCTCAATGACTTACTTGAGGAGTCAAAGAGCAAATAATTATGCTATAATATCTCTGGAAGTTTAAAATATGTTAAGTTCAAGAAGAGAATTTCGTGAAGAAGCAATTAAATTATTATATACACTCGAAGTTGGCGGAAAATACGAACGTGAAAATATAGACGATGAAGTATTTAGTGCTATCGAGTCTTTAATCGAACATACTGATGAAATCGAAACCATTTTAAATGATTCGATGACTGGATGGTCGTTAAAGAGATTAAACCTTGTAGATAAGGCTATTTTAAAATTCTCTGTTTATGAAATGAAATATATGAATACTCCTTATCAAGTTGCGATAAACGAAGCTTTAGAACTTACAAAAATTTATTCAGATATTGATGGTAAACAAGTTCCATTTAATAATAAAGTCCTAGACAAAGCAAAAGATTTATGCCAGAAGATATAGAAATTAAAGGCCTTTCAGTTACAGTACTTACAAGAAAAATAAAAGAGATGTTTGATAACAATCTCTTTTTATCGTCGGTTTTAGTTGAAGGTGAAATCTCTAATTTCAAAAGAAATTCCAGTGGACATCTATATTTCACTTTAAAAGATGAAAATGCTCAAATACCAGCAGTTATGTTTAAAAGCGCTGCCCAGAACCTCACCTTTAGTCCTAAAGATGGCGATAAGGTTTATGTTAGAGGTTCAGTAGAAGTATATGAACAAGGCGGCAAATACCAACTCTATTCATATTCAATGAAGGAAAAGGGCATTGGCGATTTATACCAAAAATTTGAAGCTCTAAAAAAGAAACTTGAAGGAATGGGATTTTTCGATAAAGACATTAAGAAACCACTTCCAAAATTCCCAAAAAATATTGCGCTTATCACATCTAAAACAGGTGCTGTAATAGAGGATTTAAAATCGATTATTCTTAAAAGAAGCAGATTTAGTGATTTAACTTTATATCCAACTAAAGTTCAAGGCGATGATGCAAAATATAGCATCATTGAAAACATCAAAAAAGCTAATAATAATCCAAGTATCGATGTAATAATAATCGCTCGTGGTGGTGGTTCTATTGAGGATCTTTGGCCATTTAATGAAGAAGAAGTTGCGATTGCTATTCATGAATCAAAAAAGCCAATTATTAGTGCAGTAGGTCATGAAACAGATTTTACAATCGCAGATTTTACTGCAGATGTTAGAGCGGCAACTCCATCAGATGCTGCCTTAATCGTTGTAAGGGATAGTATCGATCTTAAAAACGAACTCGATTCACTAACTCTAAGACTTAATAAAACATTCTATAATGAAATTGAATCCCTAAAGCAAAAATTTAAACACCTTATGGATTCTACTACCCTTAAGAATCCATCTAGATTATTAAATGATAAGAAACAGTCTTTGGATAATTTAAGAGATAGACTTGAATTATTATCACCTAAATCTAAATTAAAGAAAGAAAAAGAAACATTAGATAACCTATCCATTCTACTAGGTAGTAGATACAAAAATATCTTAGATAAAGATAAGCACCAGCATATTATTTTAAATGAAAAACTAACACTTTTAAATCCTCTTTCAGTTTTAGATAAAGGCTATTCAATCACCTATCATAACAATACGTCTTTAAAATCTATTGATGATATTGAAATTGGTGATGTAATTGAGACAAGACTAAAAACTGGAAAGATCAAATCAATCGTAGAATCAAAGGAGAACTAAATATGGAACTCACATTCGAAGAAACTATGGAAAACCTAGAAAAAATCGTAAAAGAATTAGAATCTGGAAATCTATCATTAGATGATTCTATTCAAAAATACACAAAGGGTTTAGAACTTTCAAAACACGCATACGAATTATTAAAAAATGCTGAAAGTAAACTTAAAATTGAGGAAGAATAAAGAGTGGACATCAAAACAATCAAAGATCCTTCATTTCTAAAAGATTTATCGATAGAAGAACTCGAAAATCTTGCGAGTGAAATAAGGGATTTCATCATTGATACCGTTTCAAAAAACGGAGGTCACTTAAGCAGTAACCTTGGAATAGTAGAACTAACGATTGCACTACATCGCTATTTTAGTCATGGTGAAAAATTTATCTTTGATGTTGGCCACCAATCATATACCCACAAAATCCTAACAGGAAGAGCGAAAGATTTTGAACTCTTAAGAAAAAAAGGTGGTATCGCAGGATTCCAGTCACTTGAAGAATCCAGTGAAGATATCTGGGAAGTTGCCCACTCATCAACGTCTCTTGCAGCTCAGGCAGGATTTTTAGAGGCAGGAATTAAGGCTATTTCTATTATTGGCGATGGAGCATTAACTGGTGGCGAAGCATTTGAAGCGCTAAACTATCTATCAACCCTAAATAAAAACGCTATTATCATCCTAAATGATAATAATTTCTCTATTTCTAAAAATGTTGGCTTTATCAAACATTCACTAGATAAGCTAAGATCTACAAGAAGTTATATCAGATTAGCCGATAAAAATAGAAAGAATTATCCTTTAAAATCAATTAAAAATACCATAAAGAGTATGTTCTATAGACCATCAGTTTTTGATGATTTAGGTTTTAAATACTATGGTCCAATTGATGGCCATAATTTTAAAGAATTATTTAAATATTTTGGCTATGCGGAAGCTCAAAATAGACCAGTAATAATCCATGTAGTAACTAAAAAAGGAAAAGGATATATTCCTGCAGAATC
>ONMY01000159.1 GCA_900318975.1 uncultured Bacillota bacterium
TAATGAAAATATTATAAGAGGATTTGAAGCATGGGAAGAAATGAGAGAAAGAAGAATAAATGGAGAAATATCAGATAGTGAATATATTGAATGGAAACTCAATTTTGATTTGGAAAATCTTGACTAATTAACTAAAATTGTCAAATTTTATGATATAATATTATATAGTGAATTCTTCGCTATAATTGAAAAAATAATGAGTATGAAAAAAATGCTGATGGGAGAGGTAAAATGAATAATAACGATTTAACTTTTTTTACAAATGAACCAGAAAGGAATCTTTACGATAGATTTAATAAAATATTAAAACGAGATACAGAATTTTTTGATGTATTAGTTGGCTATTTTAGAGCTAGCGGTTTTTACTTACTTCAAGATGCCTTAGATAATGTTAGTAAAACAAGAATTCTTATTGGAATTAATACTGACAAAGAAATTATTGAGATGTATAAAGAATCTCAAATGCAAATTGAAGAAATAAGTAATAACGCTTATAACACTAAAAAGAGATATATTGAAAAGTTAAAAAAAGAATTTGAAGACTCTGATGACAACGAAGAAGTGGATACTGGAGTTAAAAAGTTTGTTGAAATGCTAAAAAGTGGAAAACTTGAAGTAAGAGTTTATTCTAAACAACCTATTCATGCGAAATTATATATTATGCGAAATTATGAAGATTGTGCTGATTATGGAAAAGTTATTACTGGTTCATCAAATTTTTCAGCAAATGGGTTACATAATAATCTAGAATTTAATGTTGAGTTAAAAAATGCAGGCGATGTAAAATTTGCTTCTGAAAAGTTTGAAGAGTTATGGAAAGATTCTATCGAAGTTAATCAAGAATGTATAGATACTATTGAGAAAGACACATGGATAAAAGAAGATATCACTCCATATGAAATGTATTTGAAATTTTTATATGAATATTTCAAAGAACAAATAAATGATGATCAAAATTTTACATTCAATGATGGATATGTTATTGAAGGATTTAAACCATATCAATATCAAAAAGATGCAGTTATCCAAGCAAAGAGAATTCTTGAACAACATAATGGTGTATTTATATCAGATGTTGTTGGTCTTGGTAAAACGTATATGTGTTCATTACTTGCAGTAGAATTAGATAGTTGGAAATTATTCTTAGTTCCGCCAGTATTGATTGACTATTGGAAAGATGTTCTTACTTCATTTGGAGTTAGAGGATTTACTGTAATGTCTACAGGTGCAATTAAAAAAATATCTGAAGAAAAGTTATATAAAAAGTATAAATATATATTTGTAGATGAAGCTCATAAATTTAGAAATGAAAGAACTGAGACTTACGCATATCTACATGAGATTTGTGCTGGTAAAAAAGTAGTACTTATTACTGCCACACCACAAAATAATTATGTAACAGATATTGCTAGCCAAATGTACTTATTTGAATCTAAAACTAATTCTACAATTCCAGGAGTAAAGAAATTAGAGCAATTCTTCTTATCATTAAGAAATGATGTTAAAAGATATGCAAATGATAAATCATCAAGTGAATATTTAGGAGCTGTAGAAAAAGCATCAAGTGTTATAAGAGATAAAGTTTTAAGACAAGTTATGATACGAAGAACTAGAACTGAGATTCAGAATAACTATGAAAAAGATATGAAGAAACAAGGATTAGTATTCCCTAAGGTAAATGATCCAATCAAAGAAACATATGAATTTGATGAAAAGACTGAAATGGTATTTGAAAGTACACTAGAGTTGATAAAGCAAATTACATATGCTCGTTATACTCCATTAACTTATGTAAATGAATCAGTTTTAACTAACGAAATGAACTCTTTATTAACTGGTCAAAGAAACATGACTGGATTCATGAAAGGAATCCTTGTAATGAGACTTGAAAGTAGTCAATATGCATTTAAAATGACTTTAGGAAGATTTATTTCATCATTACAATCATTTATTGATATGTATTATGATGGTGAAGTATGGATAAGTAGAAAGTTAAATGTTGATGAGTTATTAGCAAGAGATGATATAGATACGTTATTAGATGCAGTTGATAAAGGAAATGCATTCCATTTTAAATCAGAAGACTTTAGAGAAAGTTTCATAGTTGATTTAAAACATGACTTAGATGTTTTAACAACATTACAAGAAATGTGGGATGGATTAGAGAAAGATAATAAATTAGATTACTTCATTGAAAGATTAAAAACAGACAAGAGATTATCAAACAAAATAATTATATTTACTGGTTCAACAGAAACTGGAGAATATTTATA
>ONMY01000004.1 GCA_900318975.1 uncultured Bacillota bacterium
TTATGCATTTATAAAAGATAAAACATTATGCATTCCAACAGCATTTTGCTCATTTGGTGGTGAAGCTCTAGATAAGAAAACACCACTTTTACGTTCAATGGATGCCATAAACAAAGAAGCACTTCGTATCGTAAAATTATTTAATAAAGATGTAAGTAGAGTCATCCCAATGGTTGGCCCAGAACAAGAATATTTCTTAATCGATAAAGAAGTTTACAAAAAAAGAAAAGATTTACTTTTGACCAATAGAACATTATTCGGTGCTCCTTGTCCAAAAGGTCAACAATTAGATGACCATTATTTTGGAATCATCAAACCACGCATTCAAGCATTCATGAATGATCTAAATGAAGCACTTTGGATGCTTGGTGTTCCTGCTAAAACAGAACACAATGAAGTTGCACCAGCACAGTATGAACTTGCACCAATTTATGAAAGTTCAAACATTGCGACAGACCACAACCAAATCACAATGGAAATAATGAAGAAAATCGCAGAAAAACATGATTTAGTATGTCTCCTTCATGAAAAACCATTTGCTCTTGTAAATGGGTCTGGAAAGCACAACAACTGGTCACTTAAAACTGATACAGGAATAAATCTCTTTTCTCCTGGCAAAACACAATTAGATCATTTAAGATTCTCTCTCTTTGTAACTGCAGTAGTTAGTGCAGTAGATAAGTATCAAGATTTAATTAGAATCAGTGTTGCAACTCAAGGAAACGACAATAGACTTGGTGCTAACGAAGCACCTCCAGCTATCGTATCTATCTATCTTGGCGAAGATCTTACAAATGCTCTCTTATCACTTGATATAAATACCTTTGATAATGAAAAGAAGAATACTCTAAGTTTTGGTGTTACATCAATGCCTACTCTCACAAAAGATTCTTCAGATAGAAATAGAACATCTCCATTTGCTTTCACTGGTAATAAATTTGAACTCAGAATGCTTGGTTCATCAAATTCCACAGCTTGCCCTAACATCATGCTTAATTCAGCTGTCGCAAGTGTTCTTAAAACATATGCAGATGAACTTGAAAAAGATAGTAGTAATGATGCAATTATAAAACTCATTAAGAGAGAAATGAATGCTCACAAGAGAATAATCTTCAACGGCAATGGTTATGATGATGAGTGGGTAAAAGAGGCAGAAAAGAGAGGTCTCTTAAACCTAAAGACTACTCCAGATGCACTCAGCTATCTCACAAACAAAAAGAACGTCGATATGCTGACATCTCTAAAGGTATTTACTGAAACTGAACTCGAGGCAAGATATAATATTCAACTCGAAAACTATGTTGAATGTATGTTAATTGAAGCACGTACTATGGTTGAAATGGTAAATAAAGATTATTTACCAGTTATAAGTAGTTATTCAAGTACAATTGCTTTAAACATCACTTCAAAGAAAGCTGTAAACAGTAAAATAACTTGTGAATATGAAGAAACTCTTCTTGAAACTCTTTCAATGAGTCTCAAAGAATCAACTGAACTCTCTAACAAGTTAAGCGAATACATCGAAATTGCATGCAAAATGGAATTAAAAGAAAAGGCAAACTATATTAAAGATAATTTCATTGAAACTATGGCAAAGCTTAGAGAAAAAATCGATAAAGCAGAAACAATCTGCCCTGAATCAATTTGGCCATATCCTACATATGAAAAAATCTTATTCTCTGTAATCTAAGGAATAATATATGAAAACTTGTGCAATTGTTGGAATAAACTGGGGAGATGAAGGAAAAGGAAGAATAGTAGATCTCTTTTCAAGCAATTTCGACTTCGTTGTAAGATTCCAAGGTGGTGGAAACGCCGGACACACTGTCGTTAATGAATATGGAAAATTCGCTCTCCACCTAATCCCATCAGGAATATTTACTAAAGGCGTAATAAACATTCTTGGAAATGGTGTTGCAGTTGACCCCGAAAGTTTATTTGAAGAAATTGAAAATTTAAGAAATAAAGGTGTAATAGTAGATGAACATAATCTTTTAATAAGCGATAGAGCATCTATTCTCTTCCCTTGGCATAAAAAATTAGACATCCTCGAAGAAGATAGATTAAAAGATAAAAAATATGGTTCTACTAAACAAGGTATTGCACCATTTTATTCAGATAAATATCAAAAGAAGACAATACTAGTAGGTGAACTTCTCCACTCAAAACATTTAAAAGAACACATAAAAGACGTTCTTGAATGGAAAAACCTAACACTAACTGAAGTTTATCATTCAAATCCAATAAGTTTTGAATCCCTCTTTGAATGGTGCAATTCATATATCGAAAAACTAAGACCATTCATCAAAGATACAGGAAAGATACTAGAAGATGCCCTCAAAAACAACAAAAGCATTCTCTTTGAAGCACAACTTGGTTCCTTAAGAGATATCGATTATGGAATCTACCCTTATACAACATCTTCAAATACTCTCGCATCATATATTCCACTTGGTGCAGGAATCTCAAGCATCAAATTAGATGAAATAATCGGTGTTGTAAAAGCTTATTCAACTTGTGTTGGTGAAGGACCATTTGTATCTGAATGGACCGATGAAAAAGGTGACAAGTTAAGAGAA
>ONMY01000288.1 GCA_900318975.1 uncultured Bacillota bacterium
TAATACTCACATTTTTCTAATATTTCATTTTTATTCATATATGATTCTCCATAGATATCTTTCCATTATACATAAAAATAGTATTTGTGCAACGGAAACTTAAAAAGTTTCAAACTTTTATTGTTTAGGTTTTTTGTATAATATATAATAAGTATAAAATAGATAAGAGAGATGAATATGAAAACACTCGCAATATTTGATCTTGATGGCACTCTTCTAAATACATCTTATGACTTAATGAATGCAGTAAACTATGCACTTGAAAAACTCAATTATAATCCAGTTACTTTAGATGAAGTCATAAAGAAGACAGGCCGAGGAATAAAAAGGTTAATAGAAGATACAATTTCTTCATCAGATGACAATATTAAAGAAGAAGCATTGTCATATTTTAAGGATTATTATTTTAATAATTGTACGAAAGAAACATACATCTATGATGGAATAAAAGATGTATTAAAAACCTTAAAGAAAAAAGAAATAAAACTTGCGGTTGTATCAAATAAAAGTCAGGAATTCACATCAAAAATAATATCATTCTATTTTGATGGAATATTCGACCTAGTTCTTGGCGCAAGAGAAGGTTTAAATCTAAAACCAGAAAGAGATATGATAGATTATGTTTTAAAGGAGCTTGATGCAAAAACTCAAGAAGTAATCTATATTGGCGATTCATTAATCGACTATCAAACAGCGAAAAACTCTAACCTTGAATTTTTAAATGTATCTTATGGTTTTGTAAAAAGAGAAGTATTAGAATCAAATGGTATAAACACAATCTTAAATGAGGCAAAAGAAATATTAAATTATTTCTAAAATGATTATGGATATAGTAGTGGTATTAGGTAAAAGATTAAATGATGATTCTTCAATGAAAGAAGAGCTTATAGAAAGATTAGATCTTGGCATTGAAACATTCACTAAAGTAAATGCTTCATACATCGCTATTTGTGGTGGTGCTCCCAATAGAAAAGCTGGAGTTAGTGAAGCTAGTCAAATGTTTGAATATCTAATTAATCATAACGTAGATGAAGAAAGGATTATTGCAGAAGATGAATCACTAACCACAACTGGAAACGCAAGAAATCTAAAGAAAATACTAAAGGACATAGAAATAGAAAACATCTATCTTGTTTCAACTAAATATCATTTCTATAGAAAATTCTTTAGAAAATGCCAAAATGTCTTTAAACAATATTTTAAAAATACCAATATCATAAACGTATATAAGGAGGATTAAATTATGTCTTGCACAACAATATTAGTAGGAAAAAAAGTATCATACGATGGTTCAACCATCATCGCAAGAAACGATGATGGTGGATATGACACTAAAAAACTTGAAATAGTTTTGCCAGAAAACCAACCAAAAAAATATAAATGCACAATAAGTCATTTAGAGATCGAACTACCAGATAACCCTCTTAAATATTCTTCATGTCCTAATGTAAATTTAAAAAATGGAATATGGGGTGCTTTTGGTATAAATTCACTAAATGTTGGGATGAGCGCAACTGAAACAATAAGTACCAACCCAAGAGTACTTGGTGCTGACCCTTATGTTTCTTTAACTGAAAAGACAGATGATAAGGAAGAGATTCCTGGTGGAATCGGAGAAGAAGACCTAGTTACAATTACTCTTCCATATATAAAAAGCGCAAGAGAAGGTGTATTAAGACTTGGAATGCTTCTTGAAAAATATGGAACATATGAATCTAATGGAATCGCATTTAGTGATGAAAATGAAATATGGTGGTTTGAATCAATTGGTGGTCACCACTGGATTTCAAAAAGGGTTAAAGACAGTGAAGTTGTAATAATGCCAAATCAATTTGGCCTTGATAATTTTGATTTCAATGATGCATATACTAATATGAATGAAAATATGTGCTCAAAAGATTTGAAAGAATTCATGGAATCAAATCATATTGACTGTAATATAAATGGAACATTTAATCCAAGACTCGCTTTTGGTTCAAATAGAGATCAAGATCATATCTATAACACCCCAAGAGCCTGGTATATCGCAAGATTTTTAAATCCAAGAAAATATACTTATGATGGAGATGATGCTTATTTTAAACCTGAAAGCAGTGACATCCCTTGGTCAATTGAGCCAATAAAAAAAATTTCAATTGAAGATATTAAATATATCTTATCGTCTCATTATCAAGGAACTCCATACAACCCATATTCTAAATCAACTAGTGCTGGAAAATACCGTTCAATCGGCGTTCCAAACACCGATGATACTGGAATAGTTCAAATAAGAAGTTATGTTCCAGATGAAATAAAAGGTGTAATCTGGGTATCTATGGGCGGTGGAGTATTTACTGCCTCAATTCCACAGTATATAAACGTTTCAAAATTCCCAAGTTTCCTAGGTGAAACAAAAGAAGATGTATCTACTGATTATCTATTCTGGGTTAGTAGATTGATTGCCGCTTTAGTAGACGCAAATTATGGTAAATGTGTTATATTCGCAGAACGTTATCAAGCTGAAGCTTTAAATAAATCATTTAAAATACTTCATAACACAGACCTTGAATTCACTAAGACAAAGAATTTATCTCTTCTAGAGAATACAAATGAAAAGATTGCTGAAGAATTAAAGACTGATTCATTAAAGGTACTTAAAAGAGTATTAAATATTGCAAGCGATAATATGAAGACAAGATTTAATCGCTCAGATAATTAATATATGCCAAAAAGAATCATGTTTGTTTGTCATGGAAATATTTGTAGAAGTCCGATGGCAGAATTTATAATGAAAGATATCATAAAAAAGAATCATAGAGAAAATGATTATTTTATTGCATCTTCTGCAACATCAACTGAAGAAATATTTATGGGAAGAGGAAATCCAATCTATCCACCAGCAAAAGAAGTTCTAAAAAGAAATGGTATTCCATTTATAGAACACTATGCAACACTTCTAAAATATAGTGATTATGA
>ONMY01000193.1 GCA_900318975.1 uncultured Bacillota bacterium
AAAATGAGCTTCAAGAAATGGCTCAAAAATTAGAAAAATTAAAAAAATAGTACCATAGTAGTACCATTTAATAACTTAAAATAAAAAGAAATGGCTTAAACTAGCCATTTTTTGCTTTTTTATGGTGGACTTGGGGATTTTACCACTCTATTTTTAAAAACCTTTTATAACCTTATATATAATTATATTAAATTAAAGGTAAAAAGACATATTTTTATATTTGTATTTCTATTTTGTGAATAATCGGTAAAAATGTTTAAACTCATTAAAGTTATTTAGTACCATTTTAGAACTAATCCAGACAAAAAGAAAAAGGGATAGCACTAGGCTACCCCTCTCGGATGATTATTATTCTTTTTTTCTACTTCTTCCAATTCTTGAATTAAAGGCTTAACTTTATCTTCAACTCTCTTTTGGATTTCTTTTTCAATATCTTCTTTGCTGTTCCATTTATTTTCTAATTTATAAATGTGATATTCATCTAACATTCTTATTCTATTATTAATAGGTCTTAAGAAGTTATTACTAAATAATTGTTTAGCATTGTAAACACCTAATACAAAGTTAGCAGCAATCATACCAACTCTTATAATGTATCTGATCATAATTGCAATCCAGCCATTAGCTTGTTTCAATAATTCGTTTGAATCAGGATTAATTAATAACATACCTAAAATAGTTGCTGATAGAATTGCATATATAACTTTTCTTGTCAATGAAATAGACATATCTCTTGCTGTCTTATTTTCAGTTTGGTACATTGTTCTATCATTTAGCTTAATGTTTAAATAATAAGTAAATGTATAAGGATTAACCTTTGGATAATTAACATACATTGATTGCCAATGCTTTTCTATATATTCATCACTCTTTAATAATTCGAGTTCTTTTCTTCTAAAATAATAATGCTTTGTAAATCTATTTTTAAAATAGTAGTCTTTAATATTGCCACCTGCAGCAATATGTTCTTCTACTCTATCATATTCTAATTGATATGAATCTTTACTAAATTTCTCTAAACGAGCTAGTTTATTCTCGTATTTTTTTCTTAAAAATTTCTTTTTAATACTAGGATTTAAAACCTTAAACACATAATCAACAAATAGATCATCCTTATAAGGAAGTTTATCTTCTCTATATGATTTTAATAAATCAGAATAATCTGATGACTTTAATTCTAACTTTTCTAATTTTAATAAGTTTCCAAGAACTAATGCACATGAGTACATAACAGTTTGGATTGCTACATCATTCCAATATCTAGCAGTAGTTATTTTAGCAAGTGTAAATCTCATATCTACCCAATCCCACATACTACCTACCATAGTTAAGATTAATAATGCAACAAATTCTAAAAATGTATATAATGCTATTTTCCTATTACGAGTTTGTTCTTCCATGATTTCCCACCTTTTTATAATAAAGTAATAGTAATAAGGAAAAGGGGATTTTGAATCATCCCCTTAATCCTATATAGTTTAATCTTTCTTTTGGGCGTTTTGAATACGCTCGATTTTGTCTTTGTGTCCTACTTCGTTCATACATTGGTGTTGGTATCTTAAAGTCTTTAAGAATACATTATCAACGATTATAGCAATAACAAAAGATAGAACACACCAAGAAGCTGTATTAGCTGCTAGGTCAACATTCTTTTTGAATAATTGAATAACCCAATAGCCACAAATAGGAATAACTAAAGCAAAAGCCATTTCAAATGAGTATCTAAATATTTGTTGCTTTTGAGTTTCCTGTGGCATAATGCTTGTAATCCAAGCAACTGATTTACGACCTACAGTCAATAGCAGAATAACAACGATTAATCCTGCAGCAGTTAATTTATAATTTCCACTCTTCCCAAATAGACTATAGTTTGCAGCAATAATAATAACTGGAACTATAGTTGCAGCTATAAAATAAAGACTAGCAAAAATAGCAGTCATTAGATATAACTTTTTCTTGCTCCAGGAATCAATGTCTTTAAAACACATAATAAAGACACCTCCTTAATTAATCTTCTTTCTTGTTTTCGTTCATTGCTTCAATTAATTTAGTTTTAATTGTATCAACATTGTTTTGAACTTGTTTCTTATCTTCATCTGAAAGGTTATTTACAAATTTTAGTAAAAGCATTTTTAATTCAGCATTTTTATCATCTACTAGCTTCATAAATTTATTAGCTGATTCAATAGCTTCTTTCTTATTTTCTTCAGATAGTTTGCTATTCTTAATCTTTTCATTATGTAGTTTAACAACTGCAGCAACTAAAGAAATTAAAGCAGTAAGAATTGTAATAACACCTACAATACCGATACCAACAAACCAATTTTTAGCTTGTCCTAGTAATTCCATTAATTCTTCTTTATCTAGTGAAGAAATGAAATCAACGATTTCAGCAATTTTAGATTTATCTTCTTCAGTAAAGATTTCTTCTTCAGTAGTTTCATCAGTTATTGCTTCAGTAGTAGCGATAGGCTCTTGTTCTTCCTTTGGCTCTTCTTCCTCAATAACTTCAGTTGTTTGAGGCTCTTGTTCAGTTTGTGGAAGTTCTTCAGCATGTGCTGTAAAAGCACCGAAGAAAATAAATACATTAAATACAAGAACAGCAATCATAATTGCTAATAAAAATTTTAATCTTTTCATAATTTTTAACTTTCCTCCATAATAAATTATTTAGATATAGAAATAAGAGTATTAATAGAATTTTCTAGTTTCTCATATTTCTTTAGTAATATTTCATTAGTATCATTTAATCTTGATTGAATTTCAAGATTTTTAGAACGTTCATTGATTAATTCTTCTTCAAGCTTATTAACCTTAATTTGAAGTTCTAGGTGTTGTCTTTGAAGCTCGGCAACAGTAGTTCCGTTCTTATCAATAACAACTTTTCCAATGTCTTTTAATTTAGAGCGTTTAAGTTTATTGTCTTTTACGCTATCATAAGTTTCTATAAAATCCATATTTTCCTCCTATATTTTTTGGTTGGTTTGCTCTGTAATAGTTAGTGTTGATGATGATGTGAATAATATCTTTATATCAGTAGCAGTATTACTTAAAGCGTTTATTACTGACATATCATTACCACTACCTGCAATACTTACTGCACCAAGTGTTGCTGATACACTTGTTATTTGGCTTAAACCATCAGTAGTGTCGAATTTAACTGCCGTATTATCTCTTATACATATATCACATATAGTTGCAAACAATTTACATAATGACTGATAGTATGTGCTATTTCCTTTTATAGTATCGAAGAAATCGATTAAATCTTGAGGTGTTGCTAGGCTAGTTCCTACTTGTTGATTTACACCATCTAAAACAACTGCCATACGAGATTTTTCTAATAACATATAAAGATATACATCATTAGTTTGATATGCTTGTTCGACATCTTCCAACACGATTTTGTAATAACTCTCACTAGATGATGAGCCACCACTTGTTCCATATTGAGATAAAGTCCAAGTTGCTGATATACCCATAGGTGTATCGTTGCCATCTACAATTGTAAACCAAGCATATTGATTATTACCACTAATTGTTTGTAATCCATAGCCAAAAGGCATTAATACAAGTTCTGCGTAAATTGGATTATCATAAAGCCAAAATTGACAATAACCACTTAAAGCAACTAAAGACTGATATGCAGTATTATTGCTATCGGCTTGTGTTTCAGTAAATAAACTATTCACTTGTGTAAGTAAGTCATTAATTGTGGTTGATGATGGTAAACCCATTTTTTCTTTTAATGCTTCGAATTGTCCCTCACTCATTGTGATACGAAGA
>ONMY01000260.1 GCA_900318975.1 uncultured Bacillota bacterium
ACACACATGCATGTACATGCATGGAATGGAAGTTTCTCTATATCTATCTCGCCATATGCAAGTGGCATTAGGAAGAAATCTAAGATATATAAGATGAGAGCAATATCTAATACGATATTTATGATTGATTCTTTTTTATCTTGTTTCTTATTGATTAGTATTATCAAGAATGCTAAAAAAATTATACCAATAATGATATAAATAATATGATATATGCCGAAACAATTAAATACTGAATCTCCGCTTCTATCTTTTAATAATTCATTTAATACTTTATACATATTCTTCTAAAACTTATTATATACTATATATCGCTGTTAGATTGTATTCTTTTTCATGATTCTCTTCAACAAATAATTCTCTTTTATATTTAATACTATTATGTTCTAAACATAATTCTAAGAAACATAAGAATATTCCCATGTCTATTTGGTTATAATATATGGCAGCATTTTTAGGCATTATTCCAACTCTTCCTAGTTTTCTTTTTCTATATATCTTTAATTCATTTAAATCAGATTCAATAAACCAAGGTTGAGAGTTACAAGCACTTGGAGCAAATCTAACTATATTCGCAATATCATGGTAGTAATCTTTATTCCATATTTCTGATACTTCTTTTCTTTTGCTTTTAAACATATCTTTTCTAAAGTTGTTTTCTGAATCAATCTTTTTAATCGCAATCATAATTACATAATCGAGATCATCTAAGGTTTTCTCACTTTTAGGCTTTCCTATTCCGAACCATAAAGTTGCGATTCCTTTAGATACTAGGTATAAATCTAATTGTTCACCAAGATATCCGATGTTTTGAAGATAGTTTTCTTTCTTTTCTGAATACATAAGAATGCAATATTCTTGTCCTCTTTTACAAGTTGTATCATCCTTAGTTATTTTAATCTTAACTTTAATTGATTCATCTAAAGGTTTAAACGTTAAAAATGCATCTTCTATTTCTTTTAATAAAGAAGTGGAAATATGCTCATCACCTATGTTTCTAAATAGGTGAAATGATTTACGTTTAAATATCATATCATATAGATTATTATTCATAATTAGCTCCTTTTACAAGTTTTGAGCAACATATACAAAGATATCGTGATATCCATCTTTAAGTTTTAAATAATTGTTTTACTTCTTCTATTATGCTTCATATTTAAAAAATCTAATTAGCATTATAATACCAACAACTACCATTAGTATTCCTACCGCTAGTGAAAAGTATGAATTAATAAATACTAATATTTCTATCTCTTTATATTCTAAGATAATACGTGAGATGAATTCTTCGATGATTACTAAATCAGCTAAAGCAGAAACAAATGTCATCTCTTTTAAACCGATTACCATAATATCGGTTTTTTCTAAAGCACCATGTAGATTCTTGCAAGATAGTATAAACATTATTAACATAAACAATATTAATAATGATCCAAGCCACCACTCATAAGTCTTATCATTAGAAATATCGATGCCATTAACCTTTAACACTACAAAAGCTATAAAGATTAGGGCATATACAAGTATTGATATCGTCATTATTAAGTAAGCTTTTTTCTTCTTATCACGAGTTGCAAGAACATTCTTAACAAATACAATTTTACATATAAACACCATTAGTGTTGATATTGATGCAATTATTAATACTAATGATGTGGTCCAAATACCAAGTCCAGCTTTATATAAAAAGCTTACCAAAGTTATTAAAGAAGTTAAAAAGGTCATTCTTTTTAATTTCTTTTTCTCACCAATTTTCTTCTTTTCTTCTTTAGTTTTTTTCATATTATCTATCTACCACCTTTTCAAATGAATATTTTTATAAAACTAGTCCTATGATGTATTCAACAATCGCTTGCGATATCAACCTATATATAGTTTTAAAAACAAGTCAACAACTTACAATTCATCTTCATTTAGCACTAAAACATTTATCTTATTAGTTGCTGCTGTACACGCATCTAGTCCAATAAGCTTATGTTTTTTTGATATAAAAATAGGATTAGATTTATATAAATTATATTTAATTTTTAGATTCTTTAAATTATTGAAAAAATCAGCTGTATGCCAATGACCACAAACAATTGTTTTACCTGTTTTATTTAAACCTGCTTTAGCGAGTTCCCATGGACAGCCCCATGTAGCATTCTCAAATTCTTTTGGTGTTGAATCTCTCCAGTTTTCTTTATATGATAAATAACTAATATCAACAGTATACATA
>ONMY01000056.1 GCA_900318975.1 uncultured Bacillota bacterium
ATTTTTAGGATTAATGCAAAGACAAAAATAAAAAACGAGACCATTTATCGATATATCAATTTGACACTATCGAAAAGTCTCGGTTTTATTTAATGGTAGCCTGTATCGGATTCGAACCGACGAATGCCGCCTTGAGAGGGCGGTGAGTTAAGCCACTTCTCCAACAGGCCATTGAAGGTAGATTTTATTCTACCTTTTTAAATCTATTAATTATTCTATCTTTACCAAGTATTTGTTCAACGTAGTAAAGATTTGGAGAATTCTTTCTTCCTGCAAGGACAATACGAATCATTTCTGATGCATCTCCGATTGTACCTTTATAGAAGTCTGGATCTTCTCTCATTTCTTTTTTGTTTGCGGCAAAACCGAGTGGTTTCATGACGCTCTTAAGATTATTAAACCATTCTTCTTCTGTTAAATCAAGACCTAAGTTGTTCATGTGGGCAGATAGAACTTCTTTGATTTCTTCTTTTGTAAACTTAGGATTGAATTCAAATGGAGTTTCTTTGATGATTGTTTCATAATAATCGTCATAGAAGAAAGAGATAAATGGCACTACATCTTCAAATTTAGTGTAGTCTTTTCTTGGGTTTTCTTTTTCTCTTTCGATATTTACGATTGATTCGAAATATGGTCTATCTCTTAGGATAAGAGATTCTAGTTCTTTATTATATGTCTTTGCATAATCTAGTGCTAGATCTGTGAATTCAGCTTTTGTGAGTCTTGATAGCCTTTCTTTTGAGATATTGTTTATCTTTTCAATATCGAATAGAGCACCATCAATACTGAATTTTTCGAATGTGAAATCGAAATCATAGATATCTTTATCCATGTTTTCGAGTCTCCATTCTTCAAAATTAGAATTTGCAAGAGTGAAGAGGTATTCAAGAAGAGCTTTCTTAGGATAACCAGATTCTAAGAAGAATGATACTGCGGCTTCCTTATCTAGTCTTTTTGAGAGTTTTCTTCTCTTACCTTCATCTAGTTTCATTATTACTGGAAGATGAGCATATTTTGGTGGTTCCCAACCGAGTCTTTCAAAGAGTTCAATGTGAATTGGAAGACTTGATAACCATTCTTCACCACGTGTTACGTGGGTTGTATGCATAAAATGATCATCACAAAGGTGTGCGAAATGGTATGTTGGAAGACCATCTGACTTTAAGATTACTATATGTTGATCATTTTCAGTGAGTTCAAGATCACCCTTAATTAAATCGTGAACTTGAATTTTATTATTGTGGTTACCATGAGATCTAAAACGGATAATGTATTTATCTCCCTTTTCTATTCTTTCGATTGCTTCATTAGCACTTAAGAATGAACAGATAGCATATTTTCCATAATAACCAGGATTTTCTTTCTTGGATTCTTGTTCTTTTCGAATTTCGTTTAATTCTTCTTCGCTTAAGAAACAAGGATAGGCATCACCACGTTTAATGAGTTCTTTTATGACAGTGTTATAGATTTCTGATCTATCTGATTGTTTATATGGACCATAATTACCTTTTTCATATGAACCATAATATCCTTCAGTTGGAACGATATCAAATAGTGCAAGTTCATTTAATAGTCTTTCGCCTGAACCTTCAACTTCTCTTTTTGTATCAGTATCTTCAAGTCTTAGCATGAATACGCCATTTGTTTGTCTTGCAAATTTATCACAAATCATGGCAGTAAAAAGACTACCTGAATGGAGAAATCCTGTAGGTGATGGTGCAAATCTATCGACAATTGCACCTTCAGGAAGATTTCTTTTAGGGTATCTTTTTTCTAAATCTTCAATTGTTAATTTGATGTTTGGAAATATTAATTCCGCAAGTCTTTCGTTATCTGTCATATTAGATGACTCCTTATCTTGTTACTTCTTATATTATATACTTTTTTAATATTTTTTCATAATCTCTTTTAAGAGATTAATGATATCTCTTGGAAGAGTTGCATAACTACCATACTTTTTAATAGCAAGGTCTCCGCATTTTCCAAGAATATATGAACCAGCAAGTGCGGCATCAAGTGGTTCTTTAAATCCCATAAGTCCTGTGATTATTCCAGATAGTATGTCACCTGAACCACCTTTTGATAATGCCTCATTTCCTGTTACAGTTAAATATATTTTTCCTGCTTTAGAGATGATTGTAGTTGTGCCTTTAAGAAGGAGCGTTACGTTATATTCCTCTGTGAATTTTCTTGCATAATTTATTGGATCATTTAAGATATCATCCACGTCTCTTTTTATAAGCCTTGAGAATTCTTTTACATGTGGTGTTAAAACGATATCGGCTTTAGATTCATTTAAGATATTTAAATCTAATAAAGATAGAGCATTTAATCCGTCAGCATCTATTAATAATCTTCCTTCATAATTTAAAATTAGGTACTCTAATATCTTTATTGTATCTTCTTTTACGGTTACACCCATACCATAGCCAAGAGCTCTTAAATTCTTTATAGCGGATATAATCTCATCTTTATCGAAAAGGAAACCTTCTTTATCAGATGAGATTGGATATAGAGTTGATTCTAAAAGATAAGAAATAATTGAGTCTGAAATTGTATCTGGCGCTATAACCCTAGAAACACCAGCGCCGACTGTTAGGGCAGCCAGTGCTAAATTAGATAGTTTTATAGAACCGCTATATTTATATGAACCACCCATAATGCCTACATAACCATAGGTTGATTTATTAGTATTGTATTTTCTTCTTGGAAGAGCATTATTTAAATCATCTTCATTATATAGATAGTATGGTTCACCTTTATATGGAATACCAATATTTGTACAGATTAGTTCTGCAATATAATCTTTAGCATCAGCTAGAAAATGTCCTGGTTTAAGGTAGCCTATTGCAATAGTTAAATCTGAAAGAACTGCAAGACTTGCCCTTCCGTTATTTGAATCGAGTCCTGAATTGATGTCTATTGAAATTGTATATGTCATAAGGGAATTCATTTTGGTGATAACTTCTTTTGAAATATCATCAAGTTCTCCCTTAAAACCTATTCCAAATATTGCGTCTACAAAAGTATCAAATCCTGTGAATTTGAATGATTTATCGTAGGTATAAATTGGAATTAACATATTCATACATTCTGAAATGAGGTTTAATAGGTGTGGTTTAGTGATTGGATAGAGCTGAAGAATTGAAACATCTTTAGAATTTTCTTTTAAAAGCTTTGCAAGAGCGAGTCCATCACCACCATTGTTGCCTTTTCCAATGATGATTAATGTTTTACCTTTAAAATGATAATGAGAAAAAACAGCTTTGCCAGCTTTTTCTATTAATTCTATTTCACTCATAACGTTTGAGATAGCATAATTATCTGCTTCTCTCATCATTTCTCTTGATAAAACTTTTAGCATATTGTTACCCTTAAATATAATATCATAATTTATTATGCTTGTGAATAAAGCTATTAATGTAATTAATAAAAAATTCAAATATCAATGCTTGCATTTGAAGTTTTTTTGTGTTATTATAATAGGGCAATTGATAGGACCGTAGCCAAGTGGTTAAGGCAATGGACTTTGACTCCATCATCGAAGGTTCGAATCCTTCCGGCCCTGCCAATTTCTTGCGGATGTGGCGAAACTGGCAGACGCGCAAGATTTAGGTTCTTGTACCGCGAGGTGTGCAGGTTCAAGTCCTGTCATCCGCACCACTAATAAAATGTAAGATTGATTCACTCAATCTTTTTTTATTTCTTTTTAATGATTATATTATCATCTTTTACATCTAGTATGATATTATCGTTTGGTTTAATATCTTCTTTTATTATTGCCTCTGCAAGAAGAGTTTCTATATTTTTGCTTATGAATCTCTTTATTGGTCTTGCACCAAATGAGTCCGAATAAGATGATGATATAATGTATTCTTTAAGATTATCTGTATAGTCTACATTTATTCTTTTTTCAACTAGATGTGCTTCAAGTTCTCTTAAAAGCTTATCTACAATCTTCTTACATACATCTTTTGAAAGAGCGTTGAATGTGATTATTTCATCTATTCTATTTAAGAACTCTGGCTTGAATGTTTTATGTAGTACTTCATTAATTAGTTCATCTGTATTTGATGTTCTATTTAGAAGATATTCTGATCCTAGGTTAGATGTCATAAAGATGATTGTGTTTTTAAAGTCTACTGTACGGCCTTGTGAATCGGTGATTCTGCCATCATCTAGTATTTGAAGGAGAAGATTAAAGACATCTGGATGAGCTTTTTCTATTTCATCAAATAGAACGATTGAATATGGATTTCTTCTTACAGCCTCAGTTAGTTGTCCGCCTTCTTCATAACCAATGTAGCCTGGGGCTGCACCAATTAACCTTGAAACTGAATATTTTTCCATATATTCACTCATATCGATTCTTACGATATGAGTTTCAGAATCAAATAAGGCTTCTGCAAGGGCTTTTGCGAGTTCTGTCTTACCAACACCAGTTGGCCCTAAAGATAAGAATGATCCGATTGGTCTATTAGCATCTTTTATTCCTGCACGTTGTCTAATTATCGCATCAGATACAAGTGATATTGCTTTATCTTGTCCGATTACTCTTTGTTTTAGTTTTTCTTTTAGGCCAAGGAGTTTTTCTTTATCGCCTTCTTTGAGTTTATGGACTGGGATATTTGTCCATTTAGCGATTACTTCAGCGATTTTGTTTTCATCTACTACTTCTGATAGTATCTTATCTGGGTCTTCATTGATTTTTTCTAATTCTTTTTGGATTTTAGGGATGGTAGAGTACTGAAGTTCTGCGGCTTTATCGTAATTGCTTTCTTGGAGGAAGTTATCTAATCTTGTTTTGGCTTCTTCAAGTCTTTTTTGTAGTTCTTTAGTATGGGCTATTTCTTCTTTTTCGATTTCCCATTTAGCTTTTAGTTTGTCTAATTTCTCTTTTAGTGATCTTAATTCATCTAAGATTTTTGATAGACGTTCCATCGATACTTGGTCTTTTTCTTTTGAAAGAGAAATTCTTTCGATTTCAAGTTGCATTATACGTCTATTAATTGTTTCAATCTCTTCTGGATTTGATTCAAGTTGAACTTTGATTGAAGCACACGCTTCATCAACAAGGTCAATTGCCTTATCTGGAAGATATCTATCTGTGATATATCTATTAGACATAGTTGCGGCTTCGACAAGTGCGTTATCTGTGATTTTTACACCGTGGAAAGCTTCAAAACGTTCTTTGAGTCCTCTTAGAATTGAAATAGTGTCTTCTACTGTTGGTTCGTGGACGGTTACTTTTTGGAATCTTCTTTCAAGTGCTGCATCTTTTTCTATATACATTCTATATTCATTTAGAGTTGTAGCACCAATGCAGTGGAGTTCACCTCTTGCGAGCATTGGTTTAAGCATATTAGATGCATCTAGAGCACCATCTGTTTTACCAGCACCAACTATTAGGTGAAGTTCATCAATAAACATGATGATTTTTCCTTCTGATTCTTTAACCTTATTTAATACTGCCTTGAGTCTTTCTTCGAACTCACCTCGATACATCGCACCAGCAACTAGTGCTGCCATGTCGAGTTCAAAGATGGTTTTATCTTTTAAGTTGTTTGGGACATCGTTTTTAACGATACGTTGTGCGAGACCCTCAATTATTGCGGTCTTACCAACACCAGGTTCACCGATTAGGACTGGATTGTTTTTGGTTTTACGAGATAAAATCATAATTATTTGGGATATTTCTTCATCTCTTCCAATAACCGGGTCCATCTTCCCATCTTTTGCAAGTTCATTTAAGTTCTTTCCGAACTTCTTTAAAATATCTTTATCTTGACTATAGTTTTGCATTTCCATATATATTCACCTCACTTTAGCACTCTATAATCCTAAGTGCTAATTTATTATAGTACAGATTTTTAGCACTTGCAAGTGTTAAGTGCTAATTTTAATAAAAACATCACAAAAAAGAATGGATATTAGTCCATTCTTATTAATTAAAATATTTTTTATAAATTGGTGTATATGTTAGTTTGCCGTTAATTCTTTCGGATTTGAAGAGTGTGATATGATCGACTTTATCATTTAATCTTTCAATTTCTTCATCTATATAAGATATACTTTCTTCTAAATATACTTCTCTTCCAAGAGTTATATGGGCTTTAAATGGTCTATTATCGAGTTTAAAGCCTTTATTGGTTAGAGCTTTTAAAAGATTTGTATGAAGATTTGAAAGTGAAATTGATTTATCTATTTTTTGTACGACTATTTCACCGCCATCTCTTTTAAAGGAATCAAGAGATGTGATAGAAATATCAAATGGAGTTTCATTTATTTCATCCATTGAATCTTTTATATCTTTAATTCTGAGGTCTTGCTGCTCGCCAAGAAACACAAGGGTGATATGGAAGTTTTCTTCTTTTGAGAAATTGCCACTTGAAGAATAGTCTTTTACTATTAGTGCGTTTTCTCTTAGTGATTTCTTATTACTGTTTGATAATTCTACTGCGATAAAAAGCCTATAACATTTCATTTTTATTATCCTACTCGATAATATTGTATCATTTTATGGTAGAAGTTGGTTATTTTCTTCGTGTTTGTTTTTCTTCTTGCCAATAACTAATACTGCGATAATTGCGCCAAGGATTATGAGGCCTATTACAACATATACTATATAGATGTTGTTTTTGGCTTCTTTTGTGACAATTACTTGAGGTACATTAAATTTGATTTCATCTATTACTTTATCTCCTGCAAGAAGATAAAATGTGTAATTGCCTGGTTCTTTTATTGTATAGCCAGAATCTATCATTGTGCCATTTAATATACCACTACCTGTAAATCTTATTGTATCTCCTACATTTAGTGTGTTGTTTTCAATAGGGGTTAAGAATTCAGGAAGAATGATAAAGTTTTTTTGTGTTACATAGCCATCTATTCCTCTTACTCTTAGGGTGTAACTTCCAGGTTTATAGATTGTGCCGTTTAGGTTGGCATTTTCACTGTTAATATCGACAGTTCCTCCTGATACTTGATAAGTCACCGATTCCTTGTAGTAATCTCCTTCCATTTCACCAGTTAATTTAATTGTTGGGTTTAAGGTTATTGTTTTTCTTTCATGATAGCCATCTTCAAGGACATATACTCCAGGTGTTGAAATGATAGAACCGATATCATAATAAGTACCATTTACTATTGTATCAGTTAGAAGTTCAAAATAACCATTTTTAGTCTCTTCTCTTTTATATGAATCGACGATATTAAATTCATTATCAAGATACTCGTGGTTGTTTCTAGCATCTTTTATGTCTATTAAATCATAGGCAACTGACAAAGTGATTTCTGAATTTGCGGTTTCGATTGATTTGATAACATTTAAATCTTTGTCCATCCGATGAATTACATATAACCCATTATAAGTAATGCCGTTTAATACACCATTATATAACTCAGAAACAATTAAGTTATCAGCTCCAAACTCCATCATAGTTGTGTAATATGGAGTATTACCAATGTTTTCTCTTTCATCTAGATGGAGTTTGGGGTCATTGAGATTTTTATTCATTCTTATTATATATGGCTTTAAAGCATCTCTACTATAGGTATCTATTTCCCTATAACAAGCTCCATAAAAAAAATAATAAGATGATGATTCAAAGAAATCAACGAAAGCAAAAGCTTTACCACCAATTTCTATATAGAGTTTCTTGGTGTTATTCAATACTACTCTATATTCTGTCTTTCCTTCTCTTTTTTCAAGTTTAATACTATCACCATTTTTTGTCTCATAGATGCAGTATTCTCCGTTTGTCTTTTTGAAGGTGTTATAAACTCCTTCTTCCATTGCATAAACGGTTTTAAATGATAAAAGAGATAATGAAAATGCTAATAAAAATACTAATAATATTTTCTTCATAAAAAATACCTCCGATATATAAATACTCAGGAGGTATCAATTCGTTTGTGATTTTATAGAACTTTTTTTAATAATATTACATTTTCATCACGCATTTCTTCAACAAATCCACATTTAATAAACAAATTAAGTGCAGGGTTGTCTTTTGCGAG
>ONMY01000016.1 GCA_900318975.1 uncultured Bacillota bacterium
CCGCTTCATAAGCTAAATTGACTGGATGTTCTAATGGTAAATTCCAGACTGGGAATGTTTCATATTTAGCATAACCTGATTTAATGCCACGATTCATATCGTGGTAGAGTTGAGAAAGACAAACGGCCATTTTGCCTGAACCTGGTCCAGGTTCTGGAAAGATGGCAACATGTTTATCTCAACTTTATCACGAAAACAAAAA
Source organism: uncultured Bacillota bacterium (assembly GCA_900318975.1). Taxonomy (GTDB): domain Bacteria; phylum Bacillota_I; class Bacilli_A; order Izemoplasmatales; family UBA1188; genus UBA1188. Next base: position 203 of record ONMY01000016.1, read on the forward strand.
TGGAGTCCGTGCTGGATATGCTAAATATGAAACATTCCCAGTCTGGAATTTACCACTTAATCACCCTGTTAATTTAGCATACGAAGCTGCAACAGTTGACCTTGCTGACGTTAATATGATTGATCCATATCATTTAGAAAAATATGGATTAACTGTTGTAAATTACAACAGAGATATTGAAGTATTCCCGCTTTTAAAAAATATTTTCGAGCATATTTATGGTGAATCTCCATATTACTCACCAACAGATATGGGTGTTAATAAAGTTGGTTTTGCTATCGATGATGATGAAAAAGTTAAAGATGCATGTTATCGCGAAATTATTCGTAGATACTATCAAACCAAAAAGAACGTTTATTTAGGTAGATTTAGTGAATCTACAATTGATAAAGCCGATATGCTTTTAAATAAAGCAGGAGTCCATCTTGAACAAAGAAAGTGTGTCGCTGCCGCAATTAAGAAAGCTGAAAAAACACAAGAACCAACTGTTGCTCTTGAACTTCCAAACGGAAAACTTATTACTGGCCATAGAGGCGAGCTTCTTGGGGCATGTGCTGCATTGCTTATTAAAGCAATGAAATATCTTGCAAAGATTGACGAAGATATGTATTTGTTAATGCCTATGGTCATTGAACCTATGAAGGAACTTAAAGTTAAATATCTTCATAGAAGTAATACAAGATTAAGAGCCGAAGAGGTTCTTCTTGCATTATCAATTCAATCGAAAACCAACCCTCTTGCCGAACTTGCATTAAGTCAACTTCCAAAGCTTAAAAACTGTGAAGCTCATAGTAGCACAATTCTTTCTGAGGTTGACTTAGGAACACTTAATAGATTAGGTATTAGAGTTACTGAAGAGCCAACTTCCTACAAAAAGAAGTTATACACTAAGAATCAATAAAAGGAACCTAATGGTTCCTTTATTTTTTGAGAAGTATTCTTTTAATTACCCAGTTTTGCATTCTTTTTGGAAGCAAATGCATGATGAGCAATAATGGGTTTCGATTTATTTTGTAAACATATTTTGGCTTCTTTTTATTAAGGATTTTATAGGTTAATTTGCCAATCTTTTCTGCCGGGACATATTTCGATTTGATTGAGTTAATAATCTCATTAAATCTCTTGGCATTCCAACTGTAATTCTTGGTATTTTCAGTGAAATTTTTTATTTTTTCATCTGTGTATTTGATCATTGGAGTTTTGATGGCACCCGGTCTAATAACGACTACTTGTTTATCGAGAAGTTGGAGTTCCATTCTTAATGAAAAGGCATATTTTTCAACGGTGGATTTGGTTATTCCATATAACCCTGTAAAAGGCAAAGGATCAAGTGGAGCAAGCTCACTAGAAACCATAATAACTTTACCTTTTTCCTTTAATAAAGGAACAAACGTCTTATTTAGACGATAAATACCGAAGACATTTACATTAAAAATTTTGATAAAATCTTCTTCATTTATCTCAATTAAAGAGTTCATATCATAGATGCCTGCCATTGAAATAACAGCAAATAATTCTTTACATTGTTTGGCTACTTCTTTGTATGCTTTTTGAACCGATCTTTCATCTGTTAAATCAGTTTTAATAAAAGTGTAGTTATCGGTGTAGTCATAATCTGGTTTTTTAATGTCCAAACCAAAAACATAATAACCTGAGTTAGTGAGCTTCTTTAATGTTGCGAGTCCCATTCCTCCTGAGGCTCCAGTAAGCACAACATATTTCATACAAATAATTATTATAAAAATAATTGTTTTTTAATGCTATAATATTTCACGTGAATAAGAAATTACTAATATTCGACATGGATGGGACCATTTACTTAGGTAAAGATCTTATCCCTGGTACATTAGAAGCTTTCAAGTATTTAAATAATCATAATATTGATTATGTTTTCTTTACGAACAATTCATCTCATGATTTAGAATTTTATGAGAAAAAAGTAAGTAATTTTGGGATTAAATGTTCTTTAGAACATAATTTCTACTCATCCACTGAAGTAACAATTTCTCATCTTCAAAAATTAGGTGTCAAGAAAATCTATTGTGTCGGGAACAAATGTTTAAAAGATAAACTCAGAAAACATTTCGAAGTTATTGATAGATATGACCCTAATTTTGAGATTGAAGCAGTGGTCGCAGGTTTTTCTACTGAGCTCGTTTATGATGAACTTAAAGGAGCATGTCTATATCTCCAACTTAAAGATGTTCCGTTCATCGC
>ONMY01000065.1 GCA_900318975.1 uncultured Bacillota bacterium
AATACCTGAGAATGATTCTTGAGTAAAGTCGCTGAGTTTTTCAAAATTATCTTGTCTTGCTTTATATCTCTTTTCAAGAATAACATCAGAAAATAATGCAATTACTAGTATTAATACAAGCGGAATTAAACAGAATATTGTGACCATTACATTCTCACTAAACATTCTATAAAGGATTATAGATGTTAGGAAGATTGAATCGAATGTTTCCATAATTCCCCATGCGAATGATTCTTCAACGGCTTGAACGTCGTTGATGTAATAGCTCATGAGTCCGCCAACTTTATTATCGCTATAGAAGGTTTGCGATAATGTAAGAGAGTTTTCAAACATCCTATGTCTTAAATCTCTTGCGACTCTATGTCCAATAGACATAAAGCCAAATCTCCACATAAATCTAGAAATAAAACTGATTAGAGCGCATCCTAAAAGATAGAGAGCTTGAGTCCCTAAATAACTAGCATAATTATCAAGTGTTAGAAGGCCTTTATCAATGTGGTCGATTATATCAGATGCAATGATTGGTGGAATTACGCTACCAAATACATCGACAACAAGAAGTGATATAACGCCGATTACGATAAAATACCAATATCTAAGATAATATCTATTAACATTTTTACCAAATATCATATTAGATCTCCTTTAGTATCAGTATAATTTAATAAAAAAGAACTGGCAGGACTAGAGGGTTTCGAACCCCCGAATAACAGGGTCAGAGCCTGTTGCCTTAAGCCACTTGGCGATAGTCCTATTAGTTCTCTTACTATAATACCATAAAAATATAATTTTTATACAATAATTGTTTTATCGTGTCCTAACTTTCGCTTCTTTAAAAAATGATGGTAGAGATAATATCGAAATTATGAATATCAGTGCTCCAACAATTCCGCCTGCAATATATATTTTTGCATATTCTGTTCCTTGATGTTCAAACATACTTGGCCAAAAAGAAATAAAGAAATATACAAAGAATGCAACAGCATCAGCAAAAATAAAACACTTAAGAGAGACGAGTTTTCTATTAAGTTCATCATATGTGCTATTAGTTTTATTCACGAGCACTCTTTTTATGAAAGTTGCAATCGAAAGTGCTGTTAGAACAAATAGTACAACTGGCCTTGTTTCACTAGTAAAGAATTTAAAGAAAATCTTAATAGGTCCATCACTTTTATAGGTAATGTTAAGTCTTACAATATTAAATACTAATGAATAAATCATAAAAAGCATAATAGCAAGGACAGATGGAAATGAAAATGGTGCTCTAACAATATACCTTGGAGTATATGCAGTATGTTCAACCTTGTTTTCTTTAACAACTATTTTTTCAAAAACAGGTTTTGAGCATCTTGGGCAAATCTTCTCTCCTTCTTTCAATACTTTGCCGCATTCAGGGCACATAATAAAACCGGGAGTTAAAACTTCGCCACAGTTTAAACATACACTTTGGCCACTATCATTATCTGTTTTACATTTTGGACAAATCAATTTGTTTTACCTCCTTTTGATATTATTATATAAAAATATTATACAATATTTTTGATTGAATATGTTATAATTTATTTGTAAAAATCAAAAAATGTATAAAATTAAATATTTTTATTTATTTTTATGCAATTTTTTATTGAGGTATTATGTATAAGATTTTAAATCAAGCAAGAGGCTTAAAGCTCATAGACTTTTATAACAACAATGATTTTCATATAATTCTTTCGAATTATGGCGCAAGCGTTTATGAAATCGAGATGGAAGATAGAAATAATAAACGTGAACTAATAACGCTTACTCCTCAGTACGCTTTTTATTATAATACTCCTAAATATGCTGGTCTTACTGTTGGAAGGGTTTGCGGAAGAATTGAAAAAGGCGAATTTAATATTGGTTCAATTAAATACCATATCGATCCAAACGAAAAAGGTAACTTAAACCATAGTGGTAAAAATACATTTGCATATAAGTTTTTTGATTTCAAAATTGAAGATAATGATGACTTAACTCTTGTCACATTCTTTTTAAATATTAAAGATATGGAAGATGAATTCCCAGGAGACCTTGAATTTAGAGTTGTTTATCATCTTTACAAAAACAAAAACAAAATGAGAATAGAATTCCAAGGTATCTCTTCAAAAGATACTATTCTTAATGTTTGTAATCACACCTATTTCAATCTGTCTGGTGGCTTAAAGAGAAACATATTAGATCATGAACTTTCAATAAACAAGGGATACGTTGCTAAAATGAACGATGATCTTCTTTTAAAGCATATAGAAGTTGTAAGTAAAGAATTTGATTTTAGAAAGCCAAGAGATATCGGAAGATACATATATTCAGATGAAGTATTATTTCCTGCAAAAGGATATGATCACCTCTTTACTGGATCTAAGCCTTTAGAATTAAGCCTTTATGACAGTGTTTCTGGAAGATATATGGAAGTAAAATCAACATATAAAGACGTTACAATCTATACAAATAATATTTCAGATAATACCATCTACCTTGGAGATGTAATCGATTCTCCATATCTTGGAATTGCAATAGAACCTAATAGAATGGGCGGAATATTCACAAAAGATGGAATTATTTTAAAAGCGAGAACTCTATACAATTATTATACTGATTACACTTTTGAAGTAAGGTAGGTGATGGAATTGATTAATGAAACTATAGAAAAATTAATTTTATATGCTAGATTCCATTTAGGTCTTGAAACAAACGACGTTGTATTCACAAGGAATCTTCTTCTTCATCTTCTTTCAATTAAAAAACCCTACACAAAAGAGATCGATAGTAAAGACATAGAAAATATGTCTTCACCTGAAGCTATTCTTCAAGAATTAAGAAATGAAAAAGACGATATAAGTGATAATGATATTTCCTTTATCATGTCTTTAATATCACCAAAACCAAGTGATGTAATTAAAAAATTCAATGAATTATATGAGGATGAAGGAATTGATAGTGCGGTATTATATCTATATAATCTATCAATTCATAATAATTATCTCTCATTAAGTAGAATTGATTCAAATATTGAATGGAACTATGAAGGTGAAATCGCTGATTTAACCTTGAGCATCAATATGGCGAGACCTGAGAATATGAAATATGAATATAGTAATACATCATATCCAAGGTGTGAATTATGTTATTCAAACATTGGATATGTTGATTCAATAGATGGTTTTTCAAAATCAAATCTTAGAGTTATCCCATTAAAACTTTCGAATGAAGAATGGTTCTTCCAGTTTTCTCCATATGGATATTATAAAGGACATGCAGTACTCATAAATAAGGAACACATCCCACAATACACAAACAAGAAAACTGTACAAACTGAATTATTATTCCTAGATGCATTTTCATCATTCTTCATTGGCGCAAACCAAGACCTATCAGTAAATAATAAATCAGGGCATATGCATTTTGAATGTGGAATGGACAAGCTCCCAATTATGAATGCCAAACCAAGATACATCCTTAAAAGAAGGGAGATACCTGATTGTGAAATTGAATATTTAGATTGGTATACTTCTGCGATATTACTAAAATCAAAGAATAAACAATCAATTCTAAATATCTCAGAACTCATCATCGAAAGATATAAAACATATAATGATGAAAAAATAGAT
>ONMY01000008.1 GCA_900318975.1 uncultured Bacillota bacterium
ATATCCTGTAGTTCCATCAGAATTATAAGATGTGTTGTAATAAGAATTGTAATAAGAATAACCACCATCTGAATAATATGTGGTGTTATAGTATGAATTATAATATCCAGTGGTTCCATCAGAACTATAAGAAGTATTATAATAAGAATCGTAGTAACTTGAACCGTATGAACCTGAGTCTCCCATATTTTTATTCTCCAACATTAATATTGTCTTGATTTTACAATAAATAAATATCGTTGTCAACAAACATAAAGTAATATTTTTAAAAATTATCATTTAACATGATAAATGAATAAACAAGGAAGCCATCAATTGCTTCCTTGTTTCATATAATTAGTTATTCACTTTCAGTAGGACTTTCATCCATAGGTTCTTTAATAGATGCTTCATATTCCGCTTCCATTTCAGGAGTTGGAAGTCCATCAAGACCTGGGAATTTTTCATGTCTAATTCTGAGTTCTTCAACGATTCTATCGTATTCTTTTTCAGTGAGTTCATATTTTTTCATATAAAGAACGAATGATATGAACATAAGTACAAATGGAACGATAGTCATTAATAATAACATTAATAATTTTTGACTTGAATCAACACCATTTAAGAGATTACTAATTTCAACTGCCTTTTCTTCGGCTGTGAGTTCAACATTTGTATCGATTGTTTGAATGCTATTTGTTACATCAGTAACACGGCAAATGATATATGTAATTGATGTAAAGGCAATGATAATCGCAGATGCAAGTTTAGTTAAGAATGGCCTTGTTGATGTGATGATTGCTTCTTCTCTGTGGCCTGAATGATATTCGTTGTATTCTACTGTATTTAAAATTGAAATCATCATTACGAGATAGAATCCATATTGACCGAAATTAGATAGCATATAACCGATTGTCATAAGCCAGAAGCTTACCATGTTTGGAAGACCAGTACCAATAATTCCAATCGCAATCATGAGAATGTAACCTACTGCAGATACAAGCATCATGAATTTCATGATTTGTTTTCTTTCAAATTTCTTTGAAATAATTGGATAGATTACCATGAGTACTGCAGTTGCAGCAACACCGATTGTTGAGAAGAGTGAATATAGTCCACCTTCATATCCGTATGAGAAATAAACATACATTGATCCAACACCACCACCGATTAAGCCGTTACCGATTTGTTGGATTAAGAAGATGATTACCATCCACATTAATGGTCTATTCTTTAAGACTGTACCAACTACATCTTTAATTGATGCGTGTTTTTTAGATTCTCCTTCTTTCTTTTCTCCGTGTGGGTTTGGTTCAATGACACCAAAGATTGTAACTGAGATAAAGATTAAAGCGATAACACAGACTACAATTGATACTATTCCAAATGCAGTCTTAGCACTACCACCAACTGGGTTAGATCCAACTGTTAGCATTGGAACAAGCATTGAAAGGAGTGTTCCACCAATACCAGCACAAAGGATTGCTCTTGATGTTAGATTGTTTCTTGTATCTGCATCACTTGATAGTGCTGGTACCATGCCCCAATAGGAGATATCGTGCATAGTATATGTGATACTATATAGGAAATATGCAATTCCAAAGTGAACTACAAATCCCCAACCTGTAAATGGGCTTGTGAAGATTGAAATAACTACAAGTGAAGTTGTAACCATACCTATTGCAAGCCAAGGTTTAAATTTACCCCATCTTGTACGAGTACGTTCAATGATGTAACCCATAACTGGGTCGTTTACAGCATCGAATACTCTCGCGATAACCATAATTACAGTAATAACTGATATTTGGGCTATATCTAAGCCTTTAGTTAGTAATACAAATGTTAGTAAAAAGTTGGTAAAAAGTTGGTAAATACCATCTCTACCAACGGTGCCAAGTGGATAGGCAATGAGGTTTCTTTTCCTCATTTTTAAATTTTCATCCATATAAAACTCCTATAAATTTTGTTTCTAAATATATTGTATCTTAAATGATGTATATAATAAAGAAAAAAGATTATATTCATAAATGAATATGAAAATAATCTAAATGTTATAAATATTAAAGTGTGTTGTTGTATTCCATTATATACGTATTTACTAAATTATTGAAATCACCTTTAGTGCTTGTTACATAGTCTACCATTACTATTGGCATTACTTTTAAGTGTTCTTTGAATTTAACTTCATCTTCTATTATTTTTTTATTTGAATTTGAAGCCATATTAATTAGGGAATATCCGAGAATTGACCTATAAATATTCTTATCCATTATAAATCCTGTAAGCTGTGCTTGATTAACTCTTAGAATATTTGAATCATATCCATTTTCTTTTATGAATTCATATTCACTGTCTATTCCACTTAATAGCACGTCTATTGAATTTGTGTTATGCCAATATGACCTAATTGTTTCATATTTTGTATTAGTATTCTTATCAGCATCATTATCTCTATAATATACTTTAGGATTAATGTTTGTTTTCGCGAGCATTAATACTCCAGAACTAGTAGCATTATTTGTAAGATCTCTGTATGTTAAATCTTTTAGTTCTTTAGTATCTTTACTATAGTAAATATAATCCATGAGGCCAAGTTCTGTTAGTTTATTAAATAGAGCTTCATAGTCTTCATCTTTTAATTCTTGATTAGATCCATTTTCAGTATAGTAATGCTGTATATCAAATATGATGTATTCTTTATTATGAGTAGATAAGAATTCTACAATATCTACTACATAATCATCAAGTTTAGAACTTAGAAGTCCATGACAAGCATAGAATTCATTATCTATTTTAGTTATTCTAACATCGAAATACCTAACCCCAGCATATAACATCTCTTTTGCGCTTGCTGCTTGAGCTTTACTCATCTTAACAATAAAACCCTTAGTAAAGAATCTTACGATTCTATTATTAACTATTCCACCTTCATTGACATTTGGATCACTATTAAATGTGATGCCATTTGAGAAGGCATCATGTGCTCCAAGAAGCGCTATTTCTGTTATTTTAGTATCATATTTATCTTCGCTACTTCCGATAGTAC
>ONMY01000026.1 GCA_900318975.1 uncultured Bacillota bacterium
CACACGCCTCCAACTCGATGCCATCAGCACCGCATTAGCTGCTCTGCAATCCAAAGATCCTAAGCAGAAGCCCAGGCGCAAAATAGGGTTTATTCAGGAGGAGGGATAATCAACTTGAAAAATTTTTTATTTAAGTTGATTGTTGGCCAAAATCAACTTATAAAATAATTGCAAATAAGTTGCATACATTTGGCATACAAAAAGACTCCACATTACCACCATCTTTGGTATTTGTAAATTGGAACTTTATCTTTTGCTCCTTTACTTTTATTACAATGCTCGCATGTTAGCTGAAGATTACATGGGTCATTCGTTCCATAATCTTTCAGGGCGACAATATGGTCAAAGTTTCTTGTATTCAGGATACTGACAAGATCTGTCAAATCCCTATTACATGATACACAACGTCCTTTATCTCTGTAAAATACAGCATGCTTTACCCATTGCGGTATACGACATCTTTTTATCGTTCCGTCTTCATTTCTAGAGTTTTCTGGCCACTTTACATAGTTAACATAAGATCCATCTTCATCAATAATCACATTACGAACCAAGTTGTTAAACATAACCAAAAAATGCTTGTCATTAAATAGGATATGTACCACCTCTTCTGATATCAATTCGAAAAACTTTATGATTTTTTTTTCATTTTTCTTGAACCACCGTTCAATGAGGGCGTTATCATCTTCGTCGTACTTGACATTCGAAATCCTAATATTGTAAACCTTCATTAGTTTAATCCACCATTCTACCTCATCATCATCTGTCATATCAATGAACCTATCCCAGTAGTAACAATATAATGAGCTTGCCACATAAATGTGAAGCAGAGAATTTCGATTAAACTTAAGAGCACTTTGAACAAACGCTTCCTCGTTGAAGTTCCAGAAGTTAAAATCATTTTCAACAAGCATGTAAATATCACTTACAAACTTATATATGGATTGAAACTTATATTCTGACATTTTATTCTGAAACATGTTTCTATATTATTATAATACGTGTGCAGTTGTTAGATAATAAACTCCTGTTTCAGGGTCAATATGGTAGACAATATTCCAAGTACGTTCACCGTCATTGAATTGTAATGGATTATTCGTAAGGTCATTATTTAGGAGAATAGCTTTGGCCAACAACAATGGTAATTCCCACACATTAATTAACGCTGTTTCACCATTCCCGGATGACAATTTCAAACCATGCCACGAAAAGTGGCGGTATGCGTGCATTAGACCTCCGTCAAAATCACTTCCGTTTTTGTCATTAGACAAGATATGTCTAAATAAATCTAATCGGAATATCTTGGGATTTAGTTCCCCGTTATTATCTCGTATGAGAAAATAACAATATGCTTTGTCAATCAAAAACTGTTGATAAGCATCAATATCCCCTATTGGTTCATAGTCGGAAACTTTGTATAGTGCAGTAATCACATCCTTTGCGTTTCCTGTTCCGAAAAGATGTGGATAATTCAGAATGGCTTTACGTAAATAGAAATCCAAAAGATTATAAAAAGCAGCATAAGGAATTACGTACATCTGTTGTTTATCTGTTAACTTAACACTGAAACACAGAGGTATAGCAGGCATCCAGCCATAGGACTCTTGATTTGGAAGGCTGTATTTCGTTTCGTTTTCTCGTTGTATTTTTCTATCAGAATTATCCAAACGATTTATCTCTATAACACGATGTCTGAGAAAATCTTTTATCTCAAGATACTCTTCCTTTGATATCATATTTCTTTTCTTTATTTTATCAGCACCTTTAGACTTCTATCTGCAATCTTTACGATAGCTGTTGAGCCAGATTGCATATTTGTTCTTATATTAGCTTTTCCATTATAGCTGACCATTGAACCAACCTGCCTTCCGTTTACTTCATAGACTGAGACTTTTGTTCCATCTTCACCACCTTTGACGTATATAGTACCATCCTCTGATTGAATCAGAACGGGCGTTGCTTTTACTTCTGTTACTATGTCTTCATCCTCTGCTATACCTTTCATATCAGGGAGTTGATCAATCCAACATAGCGTAGCTGTTGCAACTTCAGAATTCTCATAACCAGGTTTAGTCGCATAAACGCGAATATTATAGGTAACTCCAAGTTGTACTTCGTTGACACTATATGACGATATATCAGAATCTGCGATGGTTGACTGGCATGTTGAACCCTCTGTTGCACAATCAAATATCAATTTACCATTTAGATAGTTAATTGTTGGCTTTGCACATTTCTTTGTTTCTATTTCTGAACCATCATCAGTAAATCCTTTTATTTCCCAAAACTCGCCCCATATTTTTGTATTTTTATACAAATCGATAGATTCTATTGGTACATATAAAGTTCCATGTAAATAGAAATCAGTATCAAAAACGTTACTGGTTTGCCAAGGATCCATTAAAGGGGGATTAACAGCTCTACATTTAATTTTTGTCAAAGAACTACAACCTACAAAAGACGTAATTTCTGTCACGGAGGCAGGAATATCGATTTCTTTTAGACTTTTACAATTCGTGAATTCACACAAAGAGGATAGTCTTTGAGAAATAACAACTTTTTCTACAGATGTTCCAACAAAAGGATAAGTTAAAGTATTAGAGGCATCGCGTCTTGTCATAGGTCTTCCAATATAGACTTCTTTAATAGGGCAATCTACAAAAGTAGCCTCATCAATTAAATAGCCTCCACCATCATTATGATATTCTTTTATATACGCCCTATCGCATTTAATAATATCTGTTCCATCCTCAAATAAAACATACTCTAATTTATCACAGTCCTTGAAGGCTCCCTTTCCAATATAAGTAACACTTGGAGGAATAGAAAGTTTTCTTATTTGGGCACCACAAAAGCCAGATAACGTTTTTATTTTATTTCCGATAATCAGTGACTTTAATTCTGTGTTATCAAGATCATACCCTTTTCCTAATTCTGGTTTACCCAAAACTCGCCCCATATATAAGTATTCTGGCTTACAATCAAAAACACTTGATGGACCATAAGCGCCATTAGTCCCAAAACGCAGGGGGGAATCACTATCCTCAAATGTAAGATTCTTCAAGTTAGTGCAACCATAAAATGCATAGTTATAGATAATGGATATTGTGGGGGGGATAATAAGATTTTTAAGTTTCGTACATCCCAGAAATGTACCACTATTAATATACTTAATAAGATGATTAAATCGAATAGAAGTCAAATCTATACAATTATTAAATGCTCTCTCATCAATGTCTTTTACTTTAAGAGTTTTACCTTTATACATTATGGAATCAGGGATTATAATGTTGCCTGAATATTTATGATCGCCAGTTGTGACAGATACGTACATTTCTTCATAAGTATTATTAACCAAATTGTAATATAATCCATCAACCTCAAAATCATAGGCGAAAATTGTTTGCATTGGAATCAAAAACATTAAGAATAGTAAAAGTTTCTTTTTCATGATTAATCGTAAATATCTCCTCCGTTCCAAAGAAGACCTTTTATTACGTATGAAGCGTGGAACTGTATCCACATCTCCGTTCTGGGGTCCTGAGAAAACCTTGCATGGGAGATATAGACAACATTCCACGCCTAACACGTGGAAGCCATCATGTTCTCTTGCCATGCTTGAAATTTCTCAGGTTTCAGAACGCAAGACGAGCATAACGCTTCGTTTATTTATCGATAAGATTGAAGGGCACCTCCGCTGAGGGTTTTCTGCTCCATAAAGGTGCATTTTACACCCTATCACTTGCAAAAATACAATTTAATTCTATTCGCACAAAGAAAAAGGGTGATTATTTCAACGATAACGGGAACGATAACGGAAACAAATTAGGCTTTAGACGCCAGACCTTAGCCAGTTGATAATTGAAAGTTTAAAGTTGTAAATTATTAAACTTAACGTCAACGGGAATTATGAAGATGCAAGAAGGCTAACGTGAGGCAAGAAGGTC
>ONMY01000060.1 GCA_900318975.1 uncultured Bacillota bacterium
CTTTAAACAACATCATATGAGTCCTTATAAGGATACATTCCCTTACGCAATTTACCGTTATCACAACAAACAAAAAGCTTGATAAACTTGTTTTTTTAACAAATTTTATATATCTTTGCAAAAATTTTAAAAATATTGTTATGGTTTTAGGTTATATTGTTAGTGATAAAAAGATTAAGAATATTGATAGTTTTGTGGTTCAAGTTGATGATATTTCATTGGCTGACCCCACAAAACCAATTCTTATTGTTGGTTGGAAAAATGCAAAACAAGACCCAAGATACAAATCAATCTTGGATAAACAGCTTGATGAAAATGTGTTCTGGACTTTCAGCCGTACTGAAAGTCGTTCCGATTTTGAAGAGGACCTAAAGTTATACTATAGTTATATATATAATAATATATTAAATAATATAATATATAATAATATTAATATATTTAAATTAAAATATAATAAAATAAAGAAATTATTTAATATATTGAAAAATAAAAATATTTATTTAAGTAATAATATGTTATATATTCCGCATGAGGGTAGAATCTTAGGACTCTCAATCTCGATTTTGGAATATTGCGGAATTAAGAAAGAGAAGATACTTGAAAAAATTAAGAAACTAAATTCAAATATTTTTGAAGATGACACCAAGTTTATTTTCAAGTTATCAAAACAGCTAGGGGATAAGAAGTATGCAATTCCATACTTCATTTCAAGTTGAAAGGAAAAATAAAGCAATGGAAAACAACAAGGGGACAATTATAGGAACATTTGTAAAGAAAAATAGAATTTTATCTTTTTTGGAAACAATCAAGAATGATTTTAAAATCAATGTAGATAGAATTTTTATTTATTCAATTGATACTAACTTTAAAGAATATCTTGTAACTTTCAAGACTTTTGACAAGGAGAAATTCATAAAGAATCTCTCAAATGCTACTGTCATGCATGTCAAGAACGGTTGTTTGTTTTCAATTAATGCGCTAAATAAACTGATTGAAAAGGAAAATGAAGGTTCAACAACTCCAAACAATGAAGTTGTTGTTGATTGGGATAAGTATAAGGACAAACTTATAATCATTACCAATGGAGAACTTTCTATCTCAAATCTAACTAAAATAGAGGATAAATCAGTATTTTTCAACTAATGAGATATTTATAGTTAATAAAACTTTAAAAGTATGGGAAATTTTATTATCAAAAGAATTAACACTATGAAGCCTCAAAAGAAGGTAAGTTTCAATACCAATGAGGTTAAAGTTGAAAATAAGAAAGAAGAAATCAAGGAACAAGTTATGACAACAAGTGAGAAGATTGAAATGGCACAGAATGTGCTTAATGAAACTCCAAGTAAGTTTAAGAGAGTTAAGAAGGACAAAGGTCTTATTGAGAGAACAGAGAGTTCAAAGACCATTCTAACTGAAGATAATAAGGAACTTTTGAACGATTAATATACCAATGGCAACAAACATTAAGTATCTTAAGGAAAATAACCTATATGAGGCACATAAACACTTTATGCGTCTAAGTGAGGCGTATATTCCAACGATGTACCCAGAAGAGGAAACAGAAGAAGCTGGAGCTGACCAAGACCCAAATCAAATGGGTGGTGGTCAAGACCCTATGGGAGGTGCTGACCCTAACGCTATGGGTGCTGACCCAATGGGAGGTGGCGGAATGCCTCAAGACCCAAATGCTATGGGTGGAGACCCAAATGCAATGGGAGGACAAGACCCAATGGCTGGAGGAGACCCAAATGCTATGAATGGTCAAGACCCTATGGGTGGAGACCCAAATGCAGCGCCAGACCCTATGGCAGACCCTATGGGTGGAGATATGGGCGGTGAAGACCCGCTTGCTGATGCTAATGATGATGAAGATGGAAGTACTATTGACATTGATGGTCTTACCAAGGCAGAGGATAAGCTTAATGTTAAACAAAATCGCATTGGTAGGGACATTTCAAAGGTTGATAATAGAATTACTTCGTTAATTGATTCAATCAGTAACTTATTGTCGAAGGTAGACAGTAATAATCAAGAGATTGAGGCATTAAAAGCTGAGTTCGAGAAAAGAAATCCAACACAGACTGAAAAGCTTAATCTTCGTTCATTGGATTCATATCCCTTCAATGTAAAACCAAATGAATATTGGGCAGAGAAGGCAAAGGAAGGTGGATATGAGGCATATGCTGATAATGCAGAACCAACCACGAAAGAATATACGATTACCAATGATGATGTAGATAATCCAAGTGATGACATTGCCAAAACATTCTTCAAGATTGATGATGATGATGTCCAAACGCTTGACAAATTGTTCAATTTTTAATTATGAAGAAAATCAAGTTAACTGAAGAATCATATAATAATTTGAAGAAAAGATTAACTGAGGAAGTTGACCCATTCTATGATGTTAGAACTACATTTGAAGATTTTAAGGCAGCTTTTGACCAGTGTATGGTGGAAACTTCAAATTATGACGAGAATGGCAGAACATTACACCCATTCTTGGAAGCAATTGGGCAAAATATTAATTTTGATGCAATAGAAAGTATTCTATATAATAAGTAAAGAACACAGATATAGAGTTCCTGATTATAACGAGGAAAAGTAATCAGGAACTTTTTTTCGAAAATAAAACCTGATTTTCCTTGTTTTTTTCAATTTTTTTTTATATCTTTGCAATATAAACTTTAAGCATGCAAGAGGGCATGCATCTAAAATAATTTTTTTTTAATAACAATTCAATTTATGAGCAACAAAAATTTTAGCGTTAACATCGATGATGACGCAGTAAAGAATCAGTATGAACAAGAACAAAAACAACCAATCACTAAGAAAACTCAGTTTGATACAAAGAATTATTTGCAAGCAAGGCTAGCATCAAACGAGGATTCAAAGACACTTACAATTAGATTATTACCATTCTCCCCAGAAGGTGGTAGTCCATTCAAGAAAGTTTTTATGCATACCGTTAAGGTTAACAAGGAGGTTTCA
>ONMY01000241.1 GCA_900318975.1 uncultured Bacillota bacterium
GATGTTATTCTTGAAAAGAGATATAAAGCAAGACAAGATAATTTTGAAAAACTCAGCGACTTTACTCAAGAATCATTCTCAGGTATTCGTGTTATTAAAGCATTCGTAAGAGAAAGAAAAGAACACGAAGCATTTATGAAGAGAAATAAAGAAAATGAAGATGCCAATATGAGGTATTTAAGATTTGATGTCTTATTTATGAACTTTATTGAATTCTTTATTTGGGGTGCATATTTCGCAATTATATTTGCTGGATCATATTTCACAATGGTAACTGGCGAAATATCAATTGCAATCTTAATTCTTTTTATTAAATATTTTGATACATTAATATGGCCAATGTTCGCGATAAGCGAAATCATCAATATCCGCTCACGTGGTAAGGCATCACTAAAGAGAATTGATGAAATATTAAATGCTAAATCTGATTTAATTGATGCAGAAAACCCAGTTCCAATCGATAACGTTAAAGGAGAAATCACCTTTAACCACCTATCATTTAAATATCCAACAATTAAAGCTACTCATGCCTTAAATGATATATCTTTCACTATTAAACCTGGTGAATTTATAGGTATCATAGGAAGAACTGGTTCAAGCAAGACTACACTCGTTAATTTACTACTCCGTCTTTATAATGTAAATGAAAATGAACTTTTAATAGATGGAGTTGATATCATGAAATATTCAATCAAAGATATTAGAAATATGATTGGATATGTTCCACAAGACAATTTCCTCTACTCAGCTACAATTGAATCTAATATTGGCTTTAGTGCTGATAGAGTAGATACTGATAAAATAATCAAAAATGCAAAAATTGCAGGAGTTCATAAAGATATTTCAGAATTCCCTGATGGTTATTCAACAGTTCTTGGTGAAAGAGGTGTTTCAGTATCTGGCGGACAGAAACAAAGAATATCTATCGCAAGAGCTCTATATAAAGATCCAAAGATTTTAATACTTGATGATTCACTTTCAGCTGTAGATACTAAAACAGAAGCTGAAATCCTCGCATACTTAAAAGAAGAGAGAAAAGGAAGAACAACTATCCTTATCGCTCACAGGGTTTCATCAATTAAGGATGCTGATAAGATATTAGTTCTTGATAATGGCGGAACATTATCAGGATATGATAATCACGAAAACTTGCTTAAGACTAATCAAATCTATAAACAGATTTACAATCTCCAAAAACTCGAAGAGGAAGGAGGTGTAGAACATGTCTAAGAAAGATGAAAGAAAGCTCAAAAGAGAAGCTAAAATAAAGGAAAAGAAAGAGAAGCTAAAAGAATTCTATGGCGAAGATGATTCAAGAAACATAAGTGATAAAGAACTTATGTCAAGGCTATTTAAATATATTAAGCCTTACACAAAGAATTTTATCATCATTATAATAAGTGTCTTCATCTCTTCTTTCTTAATGAGTTATTTAAATATCACCATCGGTTGGGTTGTAACTATGCTTGATGGTGGATATCCTGAGGGAATGTTTATCTCAAGTGATATCGTAAGAAATGTATTCGCCTTTTCAGATCCTATTGAGTTTATAGATATCACAAAAGTATGCCTATTCATGCTTTTCTTAATCCTTTCAAGTACAGTTATCACATACTTTAGAGGAATAGCACTAAATAAACTCGGTCAAAGAATCCTATATGATATAAGAGGAGAACTCTTTGAGCATATAGAACGCCTATCTTTAAGTGAAATTGACAAAACACCAGTTGGTAAGTTTGTAACTAGGGTTACTAATGATACAAACTCATTATCTGATCTATTCACAAATGTTCTTGTTAACCTCTTATCACAAGTTACAACATTAATTTATGGTATTGTATTCTTGTTCCTCTTAAGCGTTAAGTTAACTCTAATTGTCTTTACAGTAATACCACTAATCTTTGTCGCAACATTCTTCTTTAGAAAATATTCAAGAATTCAATTTAGAAAGATAACTCACTGTAGATCTAAACTTAATTCATATCTTTCTGAAAATCTATCTGGAATGAAGATAACTCAAATCTTCAATAAAGAAGATACAAAACAAGAAGAATTCGATGAACTATCTGAAAGACTCAGAAAAGAACAGAGAAATGCGATGATACTCTTTGGACTCTTTAGGCCATTCATCTACACTCTTTATTTAGTATCAAATGTTTTAATCTATTACTTTGGTGCTATCTATGTTTTAACTCCAGATATTGCCTTTGACCTTGGAAATCTTACATCATTTGAAATGTTAAATATGAACTTATTTAACCCAATTCAAAGCATTGCACAGATGTATAATGTCATCCAAAGCGCATTCGCAAGTGC
>ONMY01000035.1 GCA_900318975.1 uncultured Bacillota bacterium
AGTCTCTTTAGATCCACCAATATGGCTGAGTAGCTCAGTTGGCTAGAGCAGGAAGTTCATACCTTCAAGGTCGGCGGTTCAAATCCGTCCTCAGCTACCAATAGAAAATATCCTCGAATGAATCGAGGTTTTTTTATTTCAAATCAAATATAAAAAAATGAGATATAATCTCACTTTTCTATTATCCTTGTCTTTTTGGATCGTAATATTTTTGAACTTTTTCAGGATGCTTTTCTTGTTTTGCCATCGCTCGATGTATTCTTTTAAGAAGTCTCTTATCTTTTCTTCTTGGTTTAATAGAATGTAAATCTTTTCCTTCTTTTTGTTCGCTATAGGCATCAAAAAACATTTTTTCTAAGGCGTCGACTTGATACGATAAAGCGTATTTTTTTGACTCTTCTTGATATCTTGCTTTTAAATCATCAATATCATCAGGATGTTCAATAAACCATTCAATCTTTTTCATTAAATCTTTAGATGAGCCGTGTTTAAATAAACATCTCTCTTTATCAATCGCGAAATCCTTAGTTGCGCAGAATTTATGATCAGAAATTAGAGGAACCGCTCCACAGGTTATAGCCTCTATGCAAGAGATACCTTCAATTTCATAATCAGAAGCATGAATGTATAAATCAATATAGTTAAGAATTTCTCGTAATTCTTCAGGTTTACAGAATTTAATCTGAATTGGGTTCGCTAGTTTCTTTTTCTTGGTTAATCTTATTAAACGGTCGTAATTAGGACCTTGCCCGCACAATATGACCTGGATATTTTTGTTATATTTAGATCTTGCAGCAGCCTTAATTAATAAATCTTGTCGCTTTTCATCGGTTAATCTTCCAGACATGCAAATCACAAATTTGTCTTTGTAAGCGTCTGGTTTTTTAACTCCATCCAGTTTTTTAAAGAAAGGAATAACTCCATTAGAAATAACACAAGGGACATTGTTCTTAAAATGATGTTTTATCATTAAATCCGCAGACATTTGTGAAGGGCAATGAACATATCTTACTTGGTTATATAGATATCTTTTAAAGGAATATAATAATATTCCATTAATTAACTTAGATTTTGCTAGATGCATACATCCAGTAATGTTCTGAGGAACAATGTGGAAAGCGGTTGTACAGGCGATCCCTTGTTCTTGCGCTAATAGTCTAAAGACATTAGATAACTTAAACGGCAAAAATAGGTGAACTAAATCTTGTCCCTTAAGTGCTTCAAGCATTGTTTTATAAATCAATTTACATAAAATCATCCCATCCTTAACAATGAGCTTGTCAGTAAATGGGTATTTATATTTAGGTAAACCATAATAACTATGCCATTTCTCGCCAATGATACGGTCGCAGCCAATCATCGTAACAACATGACCCTTCTTTTCGAGTTCTTTTGCAAATCTTATACAAGTTGCAGTAGTCCCGTTAGTTGGTTGATTGGCACATTCAAGGACAAATAATATCTTCATAACTATATTTTTGCTTATTTATAAAGGATATATCTAATTTTATCCTTCATTGATAATTTCATAAATGTTTTAAACCCTAGTTTTAAGGTAAATCTAATCGATTCAGCAGTCCTGAGCTTTTTCAAAAACACTTTCTTTTGCTTTTTATCAAAGTTCTTCGTCTTTTTAACTGCGTAAATTAAACGTAAAGAAGCTTTTAAGTTACCGACTTTAAAAGTATCTAATAGTTCAGGGAATTGATTTTTAACGATTCTATATCTTTTATCAATAACATAAAGCGCGTCATTAATCTTCTTTTCATTTATACGAGAGATATGTGTACCTTGTGGAAAATAATAGACATATATATTCTTATTAATAAATGAGAAATTTATATCATTTTTTAGAGCAATTTCGATATTAAAGTTCAAATCTTCAGTAAAAATGAGTTTTTCTAATGAGTCGAGATCAAGTCTGTCAATGAGCTCTTTTTTATAGATATGACTCCAAGTAAAACCATCTCCAGAAAATAGTAATGCTTCCTTTAATAATCCATATTTTTCTAAATTGCTAACAGCTTCATTATCTAATAGTGTGTAGCGACCACCATTATCATCAACATCAGCGTTGATACCAATTACATTAGCCTTTGATTCCTCTATTATATTAAGAATAGTAGATATATAATCTGGTTTCAGTTCATCATCGGAGTCTAAA
Organism: uncultured Bacillota bacterium; assembly: GCA_900318975.1. GTDB lineage: Bacteria > Bacillota_I > Bacilli_A > Izemoplasmatales > UBA1188 > UBA1188. The sequence goes on from ONMY01000035.1 coordinate 2,165, forward strand.
AATCCAACATAAAGTCCGTTACAGTTTTGTAAACCTACATTTCTCGAAATTGCAGGACCGCAATTTTGCTTTTGATTAATGATTTTTAAGTCAATATATTCTGGTTTAGCTTTTGCGCATTCTTCGATAAGTGCAAGAGTGTTATCAGTTGAACAGTCATTAACTACAATCAGCTCAACTTTACTTGAACATGCATTATTAAAAACAGATTCAAGACATCTCTTGATGGTGTTTTCAGCATTATATGTTGCAATGATGATTGATAATTTGTACATCTAAAAAATACTTACTAAAAA
>ONMY01000225.1 GCA_900318975.1 uncultured Bacillota bacterium
AATATAAACTTAGAAGAAGTAAGAAAATTAGAATCTTAAAATGGAAGAGATCGATAATATTTTAGGTTACAAAGATTCATATAAAATCATTCAAGAAAAGGATGCGTTCAGTTTTTCAATAGACTCGACCATTCTTTCTTTCTTTTGTGATATAAAGAGAAAAGAAAAAGCCCTAATAGATCTCGGTACAGGAAATGCCATAATTCCACTCATTCTTTCAATGCGTACTGATAAGAAGATATATGCAGTTGAAATTCAAGATAAAGTATATGATAGAGCTTTAAGAACTGTAAAACTAAATAATTTAGAGGATAGAATTGAAATAATTAATGATGATATTAAAAACTTAAGAAACATTTTTAAACAAGCATCTTTCTCTTTAATTGTTTCTAATCCTCCATATTTTAGAATAGAAGATTCAAGTATGAAAAACGATAATGAAGAATTAAAATATTCAAGACATGAATATTTGATAACTATGGAAGATATCATTAAAGAATCTTCATATCTTCTAACTGATGGTGGTTCATTAAATCTCATTCAAAGAAGCGAACGCTTTATTGAGACTATTGAACTATTAAAAAAATATCGTCTAAACCCAAAAAGAATAAGATTCGTCTTTCCAAGCGTAAATAAGGATAGTTATGTCTTCATGATAGATGCTAGAAAGAATAGAAATTCACACGGGACAAAAATACTTCCACCACTTTATATCTATAAAGAAGATGGGGAATATTCAGAAGAGATAAAAGAATATTTCCACTATGGAGAAAAACATGATTAGATCAAGCGAATTCAAGGGGAAAGGAAAACTATATATAATCTCATCACCTATCGGAAATCTTAAAGACATCACCCTAAGAGCCCTAGATACCATTAAAGAAGTTGATTTTCTTTTTTGTGAAGACACACGTGTTACAAATAAGCTTTTAATGCACTTTGGAATTGAAAGAGAACTCGACTCATATCACGATTTTTCTTCAAAAGAAAAAGAAGATTATATTATTTCACTTCTTGATGAAGGAAAGAGTATTGGTATAATCTCAGATTCAGGTACACCAATAATTTCAGATCCTGGATTTGAACTCGTAAGACGTGCTAAGGCTATGGAATTTAAAGTTATTCCAGTTCCTGGTGCAAGCGCAAGTACTGCATCTATCACAATGTCAGGCTTAAATCCAAAACCATACATGTTTTATGGATTTTTAGATCATAAACCATCAAAAAAGAGAAAAGAACTAGAAACTTTAAAATCATATGATTTCACAATGATTTTCTATGAATCTCCAATGCGTATCCATGAAACTGTTAAAATAATGTATGAAGTTTTTGGAAAAAGAGATGTTGTGCTTTTAAGAGAAATCACAAAACTATATGAAGAATCAATCGACTTTAATTTAGAAGAATATGAATCTTTGCCTCTAGATTTAAAGGGTGAAATGGTGCTTGTTGTAAGCGGAAATCAAAATAATAATCAAAATGATATTGATTTATTTAAGGAAATAGATATAATATTAAAAAGTGGTTTATCTCTAAAAGAAGCATCTAAGATGCTTTCAAAGAAAACCGGTAAAAAATCAAGCGATATCTATAATGAATATCTAAAAGGAGGAAAGAAGTAATATGAGAATACTGGCATTTTTTGCGACCGGATCAGAAGATGCTGAATTTGTGATTACGGTTGATTTACTAAGACGTGCAAGAATCGAAGTTCTAACTGTCTCAGTTGATGATTCAAATCCTGTAAGTCTATCTCATAATATTAATGTCACTCCTGATAGAATATTATCTGATTTAGGTGATGAAGAAATCGACGAATTTGATGGACTATTTCTTCCTGGTGGGAAGATTGGTGTATCAAATCTTAAAAAGAGTGATAGACTTATGTCTATCATTAAAAGGTTTAATGAAAATAAAAAACTCCTTTCAGCAATCTGTGCAGCTCCAACTGTTCTAGCACATGCAGGAATAATGAAGGGGCACAAATTCACATGCTATGAAGGATGGCAAGATGAAATTGATGGAATCTATGAAGCAGTTGGTGCTATGAAAGATGAAAACATTGTGACTGGAAGAAGTCTCAATTATTCAATAGATTTCAGTCTATTAATTATTGAATATTTGCTTGGTAGTGATGCTAAAGAAAAAGTAGAAAAAGGAATATTAAGGAGAGAATGATAATGAAAAAGAATTTCTATATAACAACTCCAATATATTATGCATCTGGAAGACTACATATCGG
>ONMY01000078.1 GCA_900318975.1 uncultured Bacillota bacterium
CAACATCAGAAATCTTCCTTCATATGCTTGAAGAGGTTAAAAAGCGTGGTGTTACAAATCATCTAGAAATCAATTCATTAATTAATAGAAAAGAAGCATATAAATATCCAATTCCAGGTCATATCAATCTTCTTGCAAAAACTCAAGAAGGTTTGTATAACCTCTATCATATTTTATCAATCGCAAGCACAGATTAGTTTACTAATGAGGCAGTCCTCACAAAAGATATTCTAGAAAAATATAGAGATGGAATTCTAGTTGGTTCTGGATGTAGGAATTCTCATTTCTTTGACATTGCGTTTAGAAAGAACGATAAAGAAATGGAAGATATAATTGATCTATATGATTATATTGAAGTTCAACCTCAAAATTCCTTCGATTACTACAAGAACCATATGGATAATTATAGTTACTGCTATCAAGATACAGTAAAAAGAATAATAAATATTGCAAAAAAACACTCTATTCCTGTTTGTGCAACTGGTGACTGTCACCAAATAAATAGAGAGGATACAATATATAGAAATATCTTAGTTCAAACAGATCCAGTAGGTGGAGAAAGATTCCACTATTTAAAACACGAAAAAGAAATTCCATCAGAATATTTCATGACTACTGATGAAATGTTAGAAGAATTCTCATTCCTTCCAGAGTCTTTAGCATATGAAATTGTTGTTGAAAACACCAATTTAATTGCTGATGCTTGTGATAATGTTAAATCATTCTCAAAGACTCTATATCCACCAAAAGATAATTTCATGGAAAAATATGGAATTGAATCTGCAGAAGGATATGTAAATACTGAAGTATATAGAAAAGCAAGAGAACTATATGGTGATCTACTTCCAGAACTCGTAAAAGATAGAATTGAAGGAGAGCTAGAAGCCATCAACAAGAATAAATTCTCAACTGTCTACTTAATTTCAAAGAAGCTTGTCGAAAGATCTAGAGAAGATGGATATGTTGTTGGAAGCCGTGGTTCTGTCGGTTCATCTTTTGTTGCATATCTATTATCAATCACAGAAGTAAACTCACTTCCACCACACTTTAGATGTCCTAAATGTCATTTTTCATCATTTAAAATGACAGCTGATGAAAAACAAAAATATGGCATTAGAAAAGATGAAGAAAAATTAATTCCAGTATTAGACAAAGTCTTAACTGGATATGACCTTCCAAATTATGCTTGTCCTGTTTGCGGACAAAAACTAGAACGCGATGGACATGATATCCCATTTGAAACATTCTTAGGTGTTCCAGAAGATCCAAAAACACCAGATATTGACCTTAATTTCTCAGGTGAAAACCAAGGTGCAATTCATGAATACATCCGTGAAATCTTTGGTGTTACTAAAGCATTTAGAGCTGGAACAATTCTAACATGTAAAGATAAAACGTCTTATGCAATAGTAAGAGATTATTTTGACCACGTTAATGAACAAAGAGCGAAACTTGGACTTGATGCTGAATATCATAAGAAGGCAGAAATAGAAGCCCTATCTTGTAAGATTAATGGATCAAAGAGAACTTCATCACAACACCCCGGTGGAATCGTAGTTGTCCCAGTTGACCATGAAATCTATGAAGTAACTCCAGTTCAATACCCAGGTGACTCCTAAGATAAATCTTGGAAGACAACCCATTTTGATTATCACTCATTTGAAAAGAATCTCTTTAAACTCGATATCTTAGGTCATGATGACCCAACAGTTTTAAGATATCTCATGAAATTCGTTCAAAAATATCCAAAACTCTTCCCATTTGATGATGCACTAAATATTCCAGTAAATGACTTTAATCTATATCAACTCATGAACAACACCAAAGTTATCGGCTGTAACCCAGGTGATATTTGTTCTAATGTTGCAACCTATGGTGTTTCTGAATTTGGTACATCATTCGTAAGAGGCTTACTAGAAGAAGCGAAGCCAAGCACATTCGCAGAACTTGTAAAAGTATCAGGCCTTTCACATGGTACTGATGTTTGGAATGATAATGCACAGTCACTAATATCTGGTAAGGCTAAAGGTTTACCAAAAGTTGATTTTAAGGATATCATTGGTTGTCGTGATGATATCATGGTTGACCTTATAAGTTTTGGTGTTCCTGCAGATCTTGCGTTTAAGACAATGGAATTTGTAAGAAAAGGAAAACCAACAAAAGATGAAGATAAATGGAATGGATTCGTTGAAAAGCTTAAAAACTATCCAGTTCCTGATTGGTATCTTTGGAGCTGTTCAAAAATTAAATACATGTTCCCAAAAGCCCATGCAACAGCTTATGTCATTATGGCTCTTCGTATTGCTTGGTTCAAACTCTATAGACCAATATTCTTCTATAGTGCAATCCTTTCAAAGAAGATGGTTGCCTACGACGTTCAAATCATGTCAGGCGGTCCAGCTGTTATAAAAGCTGAACTTGAAAGATTAAAAGCTATTCCATCTTTCGAAAAGAAACAAAAAGATGAAGATTTAATCACAACACTTGAACTCTCTCTTGAGATGACTATGAGAGGATATAAAATCTATATGGTAAATCTTGAAAAATCAGAAGCTACTGATTTCGCAGTAAGTGATGACCTTATGGGACTTTATCTTCCATTTGGTGCTGTAGATGGATGTGGACAGACAGTTGCTCAATCGATTGTAGATGCAAGAGATATTAAAGCGTTTACCACTAAGAACGATTTTATGAATCGTACTCAAGTTTCTAAGACAGTATTCAAAAAGTTTGAAGACTATGGTGTATTTGGAAATCTTCCAGATGATAACCAAATTTCTCTTGATTTAGGTATTTAGATGATTGAGAATCCTATTTACCAAAAAGTATATGAGAATGTAGATATAAATAAGAATTGCGAAAAGAAAGTTATAGAAAAATATTCACTATATCTTTCTTTTCTTATGTCTTTATCATTCGTTCTTGGAATTTTAATTCCATATGAAATGATTAGTAGCACTATTTGGCTTATCATAATCATTTCATCTTTAATTCTTTCAATCACATCTTTAGTATTAATACCACACATTGAAAGACCACAGGCATTCATAATAGTCTTTCCAATTTTTAGTGGTATTTTTTTATCATCAATATCACTCTATTTAAAAAACACTTTTAAAATGATGTATGAAACATATAATCCATATTCTTTTGGATTTATGACTATTGGAATTACAATTATGTCTTTAATTATGCTTTCTGAAATCTTTTATTTTTTGGATATATTTAAAGTTAGACATTTCTATTTCAAATACATACTATTATCCCTTTTTGACCTATTTATAAGCCTTTTTGTGATATTCTTTATCTCGAATAACATTGAGACATATTCATTCATATTTAATAGTCTAGTGTCAACTATTACAATATTCATTTTTAACTTTATAATCGTTCTTTATCATGAAGAAGAAAGAAAAATAGTTGAACTTGGAATTGATAAAAATGATGCCTTTATTTTATCAATTCTGCCACTCACAGTAGTCTATTATATCTTTCAAGAAATAGTGTTTTTAATGTTTAAAAAACACTAAATATTTATTTAATACTTGAAAAGTTTGGTTAATAATATATAATATTATTTGGCAAAACTAATGAAAAAACCGAAGTTCATACATTAAGCTTTTGTATGACATAGGAGGAAATATGGAACTTGAAGAATTAAAAAAGAAAATTAATGAAGATTTCAATAATCTAAAATTAAATCTTCAAACTCTAACCGAACTTAGAGCGCAGTATCTTGGAAAGAAAGGTCCAATTCAAGAGATGCTTCTTGAAATGAAGAACCTTCCAAATGAAGAAAAACCTAAACTTGGCGAAAAGGTAAATGCTTTAAAACAAGCTGCGACTGAACTATTTGATGCTAAAAAGAAAGAACTAGAAGAAAGATTAGTTGAAGAACAATTATCAAAGGAAGCTGTCGATATTACACTTCCAGGAAAAGATATAAATACTGGTTCAATTCACGTTTTAAATAAAGTTATCGAGGAAGTAGAAGACCTCTTTATTGGTATGGGATATGAAGTTAAAGATGGTCCTGAAGTTGAACAAGACCTCTATAATTTCCAATATTTAAATATTCCAAAAGGCCATCCTGCAAGAGCGATGCAAGATACTTTCTATGTAGATGTTGATAGACTTCTTAGAAGCCAAACATCAGCTGTTCAAGCTCGTACTATGCTTGAATATGGTGGAAATAAAGATGTTAGAATCATCTGCCCAGGAAGAGCATATAGAAGAGACGATGATGATGCAACTCATTCACATGAATTCACTCAAATTGAAGGACTAGTTGTGAATAAAGATGTTACTATGGCAGAACTTAAAGGAACTCTTACTATCATGGCAAAAAGACTATTTGGTGATGATAGAGAGATTAGATTCCGTCCATCATATTTCCCATTTACTGAACCATCAATCGAAGTTGATGTTTCATGTTTTAAATGTCATGGTAAAGGCTGCAATCTTTGTAAAGGTACAGGCTGGATTGAAATACTTGGTGCCGGAATGGTAAATAATAACGTTTTAAGCATGTGTGGATATGATCCAGAAATTTATCAAGGATTTGCGTTTGGCGTTGGAGCTGAGAGAATCGCAATGCTCAAATATGGCATTGATGATATAAGATCACTCTACGCAAATGACTTACGTCAAAATAAACAATTCAAATAAAAGGGGGAAAATAGAACTATGTTAATTCCAATTAGTGAACTTAAAAAGTACGTTGATATTAAAGGTGATATTAATGAGTTTGTTAAGAATTTCTCTCTTAAGAGCGCAGAAGTAGATTCATTCGCTCCATTTTGTAATGTTAAAGGACTAGTAATCGGTAAGATCCTTGCTATTAAAGATCATCCAGATTCAAACCATCTTCATATCACGACAGTTGATACTGGTGATGCTGTTCAAGAAATCGTTTGTGGTGCTCCAAATGTTGAAGTTGGAAGAAAAGTAATTGTTGCAAGAATTGGTGTCGAACTTCCAGGTGGTACAATGAAAAAGGCAGTTATCCGTGGTGTTGAATCATGTGGAATGAACTGCGCACTTGATGAACTTGGAATCGATCATAAATTCCAAGGATATGA
>ONMY01000153.1 GCA_900318975.1 uncultured Bacillota bacterium
ACAAAAGAATCAATAGAAGATATGTCTTTAATGTTAAAGGGTGCAAAAAGATTATTCCTTCAAAAGTTTGAGATGTCTGATAATGTTCCAGATCGAAGCCTTTACCCAGTAGAAAAAGAAAATGCGCTTGAATTCAAACGCATTTTAGAAAAAACTATCGAATGTGTATCTTTAAGAGGATACGACTAAGATAAATATTTATTTATATTGAATGCACAGATAGCTCCGTCATTAGCTGCAGTAGTTAATTGACGAACCTGTTTATCTCTACAATCTCCGATGGCATATAGTCCATCGGTTTTTGTTTCCATGTTTTCATTTGTGATGATGTATTGCTTATTTCTATCTACAAGCTTTGAAAATATATCAGTTTTTGGTGTTTGACCAATGGCAATAAATACAGCTTTAGATTCTATTGTAACAAGTTCATTTGTCTTTGTATTTCTAAATGTTAATGATTCCATTTCATCTTCACCATTAACAGATTCTAAAGATAATTCTTTATATACAAAAACATTTTCTTTACTTTCAACCTTATCTACTAATATTTGATCTCCAAAATAATGATCAAATAACATACATAAGTTTACTTTTGTACAAATTCCTGATAGAAGAAGAACATACTGAAGTGCAGTATTTGCATCACCTATTACTGTAACTTCTTCACCTTTATAGAAAGCACCATCACAAAGGGCACAGTATGAAACGCCTTTTTTATCGATGCCCTTAGCATTTAGCTTGTTGTGCTCTGCACCACAAGCAATTACTACAGTTTTTGATTCGTATGATTTATAATTTGTTGTAACTGTAAAGATGTCTCCATTTTTAGTAACATCTAATACTTCTTCAAGTTCCATATCAGCTCCAAGATCTGTAACTTGTTCGAAGAGTTGCATAGAAAAATCAAGTCCACTGATTTCTTTTATTGATGGATAATTCTCAACCTTTGGAGAATTTGCGATTTGTCCACCAATAGACTCTTTTTCTAATAATAAAACTGTCTTTCCGTTTCTTAGAATGTTTAAGGCTGCAGTCATTCCTGCAGCCCCACATCCGATTACTATTGAATCGTACATATTCTATCTATTTTCTTCGATATATCTCTTAATTTCTGATGCATTATCATAATATGTGTTTGCACCAGCACTAGGTACTATCATAGTTGGAGCTTTTGTAACATGATATAATTTTGTAGTATCAACGTTTTCTTCTGCATCGATTACTTTGTATTGGATGTTTGCTTTATCGAGTAACATCTTAGCCATCTTGCAGTTAGGGCAAGTCTTTGTAGTGAAGAGAAGAATTTCGTTTGTTTCTGGTTGAACTTGAGGAGTTTCACATACTGTATCTTTTACAGTTTGTTTATTTTCAACTGATTTATCGATGTTATAAACTTTTCTTTCTTTGAATTCTTGAGTCTTACCAGCATTCCAGTTCTTAACTGGTCTATAGTATCCAGTGATTCTTGAATATACTTCAGTTTCTTTGCCACATGTTGGACATACCGATTGATTACCTGTGATGTAACCATGTTCAGGACATACAGAATATGTTGGAGAGATAGTGAAGTATGGGAGTTTGTAGTTTTCTGCAATAGTCTTTACAAGTTTAGCTGTTGCAGTCCATGATGGCATTCTTTCACCGAGGAATGAATGGAATACAGTTCCTGAAGTGTAGAGAGTTTGGAATTTATCTTCAATGTCTAATGCTTGGAAGATATCATCTGTATAGCCAACAGGGAGGTGACTACTATTAGTATAATATGGTGTTTGATCAGGAGAAGTAGCAGTAATGATATCTGGATACATTTCCTTATCATGTTTAGCAAGTCTATAAGAAGTTGATTCTGCAGGAGTTGCTTCTAGGTTATATAGATCGCCATATTCTTCTTGATAGTCAGAGAGTTTAGTTCTCATGAAGTTGAGAACGTCTTCAGTGAATTTTTGTGCTTTTTCTTGAGTTAAATCTTGTCTAATCCAGTTTGCGTTTAAGCAGCATTCATTCATACCAACAAGTCCGATTGTAGAGAAGTGGTTGTTGAATGTTCCAAGATATCTCTTAGTATAAGGATATAGACCTGAATCTAAGAGCGCAGATACAACTTTTCTCTTAATCTTAAGTGACTTAGCTGCAATATCCATAAGTGAACTTAATTTTTCATAGAATTCATCTTCATTTTGTGATAGATATGCAAGCCTTGGCATATTGAGTGTTACAACACCGATTGAACCAGTTGATTCACCAGAACCGAAGAAACCACCTGATTTCTTTCTTAGTTCTCTTAAATCAAGACGTAAACGGCAGCACATACTTCTTACATCTGATGGTTCCATATCAGAATTGATATAGTTAGAGAAATAAGGAGTACCATATTTAGAAGTCATTTCGAATAAGAGTTTATTATTTTCAGTTTCACTCCAGTCGAAGTCTCTTGTGATTGAATATGTTGGGATTGGGTATTGGAATCCTCTACCATTAGCATCACCTTCGATCATAATTTCGATGAATGCTTTATTGATCATTGCCATTTCTTTTTCACAGTCTTTGTATTTAAATGGCATTTCTTTTCCGCCAACGATGCAGTTGAGTTCAGCTAGGTCATTTGGAACAACCCAGTCAAGTGTGATATTTGTGAATGGAGCTTGAGTACCCCAACGAGAAGGAGTATTAACACCATAAACGAATGATTGGATGCATTGTTTTGTTTCTTTGTAAGTTAGATTATCAACTTTAACAAATGGTGCAAGATAAGTATCGAATGATGAGAAAGCTTGAGCGCCAGCCCATTCATTTTGCATAATACCAAGGAAGTTTACCATTTGATTACATAAAGTAGATAGGTGAGATGCAGGAGTAGAAGAAATTTTTCCAGGAACTCCACCTAAACCTTCAGTAATTAATTGTTTTAAACTCCAACCAGCACAATATCCTGTGAGCATAGAAAGATCATGGATATGCATATCACAGTTCTTATGAGCATTAGCGATTTCTTCACCATAAACTTCACTTAACCAGTAATTAGCTGTGATGGCGCCAGAGTTAGAGAGAATTAAACCACCAACAGAATAAGTAACTGTAGAGTTTTCTTTAACTCTCCAGTCAGTTATCTTTAAATAACTATTCACTGTATCTTTATAGTTTAAGAGTGTAGTTTTGGCTTGTCTGATGTTTTCGTGTTGTTTTCTATAGAGGATGTATTCCTTAGCAACATCTTCGTAAGATGCTTGAATTAATACAACTTCTACAGAGTCTTGGATATCTTCAACACCGACAATACCATTAACAACTTTACTTTCAAAATTAGAGGTAACCCTAAGAGCTAAAAGCTCAATGATATCCTTTGAATATTCTTTCTTACAAGATTCGAAAGCGTCTTGTATCGCCTTTTCAATTTTTGTAATATCGAAAGCTACGATATTGCCTGTTCTTTTCTTAACTCTTAACATAATAATTACCTCACTTTTTCCTTTTGCTTTTTCATTCTAGCATATTGATTTTAAAATAAAAAATAATATGCTCATGCTATTTAGAGAGTAAAATAAAAACCGCTAACGGTTTTTATCAAATAGCACGATTTTCCATAAAAATTCTGCCTATATTTTATCCTTAAAACAATACTTTGTAAAGTACCCCAAAAATGTAAAATACAATTTTGTGTCAAATGATTTTGAAAATGTCTCTAAATTTAGGCATTTAATTTTTATTAACATTGCTAAATAAATTTTTTTATAAAATTTTTATAAATTTTTTTAATTAAAAATTATAAAGTTTAGAATATTTTTCATACAGAAAATCAATATAATCTTTTGTGGTAAAATCTCTTCCTGTGATTTCCTTAATCCAATCGTTTGGATCTTTAATTGGAGCTATACTAAATACCTTTTCTTTTAACCAATTTTTGATTAATTCAAGGTTTCCATCGAGAAGAACTTTATCGAAATCCATTTCCTCTTTCATCTTATTTAGAATCATTGCACCATAAGCATTTCCAATTGCATAAGATGGGAAATATCCAAAAGCGCCACCTGTCCAGTGAACATCTTGTAATATTCCTTCACTATCGTTATTTGGTTCAATGCCAAGGTATTCTTTGTATTTTTTGTTCCACTCAAGGTTTAATCCTTGAGTGGAAATCTTTCCATTTATCAGATCTTTTTCAAGCTCATATCTTATTAATATATGTATAGAATAAGTTAGTTCATCTGATTCAGTACGAATTAAACTTGCCTCAGCAATATTTATTCCCCTATAGAATTCATCGAAAGAAACATCATTAAATATATCAGGACATATCTCTTTAGTTTTATTATATAGATGTTTAATATAGTTTTCGTTTCTCCCTATGTAATTTTCATAAAACCTTGAAATAGTTTCATGTTCAGCACTTGTAATATAATTACCAAGTCCTAGAATAGATAATTCATGTGGAATGTTTTGTCCAAAAATCGCATGTCCACCTTCATGTATTACACTATATATATTGGAAGTAAACATATCAGTATGATAATGAGTTGTGATTCTAGTATCGTGTTCACTTGGAAAGTCAGTAAAAGGATGTTCTGTAGTAGATAAAACACCGCAATTTGTGTCAAATCCATTGAACTTTAGAAGGTATTCACTCATCTTTTCTTGAAGTGGTATTTCAACGTTATATGAGAGAAAATCCCTGCGAGGTTGTTTAGAAGTGCTTATTTTCTTTATTATTGGTAATATTCCTTCCTTTAATTCACCAAAAAACTTATCGAGAATAACCTCATTATTACCAGGTTCAAAATCGTCAAGAAGTGTATCGTAGTAGGTACTAAATTTATTACCTCTAAGTTCGATCATCTTCCTGCTCATTTCTACGATTTTTTTAAGTGTTGGCTCATATAAATTATAGTCACCTTTCTCTTTTGCGTTTAACCATTCTGTATAAGATTTTCCAAGAAGAAGAGAGTTTTCATATTGTAGTTCAGGAGTAATATTTATATTCTTAATATAATCTTTATATTGAAATTCAAATAATCTTTTATGAGGGGTATCGAATTCATCTCTTTTTTCGTATGCCTCTTTTACATAGTTTATATAATCATCACTCTTTAATACCTTAAAATAATCTGATTCAATTCTCGCAAGAGCTTTATCGCTTTCAGCGCTTGCTCCTCTTGGCGC
>ONMY01000188.1 GCA_900318975.1 uncultured Bacillota bacterium
AAGGATATGTTGAAGGTGTAACGACTATTCCGAAAGGAAGTAGGGCGGAGATGCTACCGTCCGAAGTGCGGAGGCTCTCATAATATACTATGAGGTGATATTATGGGATATATTTATAAGATTACAAATAAAGTAAATAATAAAGCTTATATAGGACAAACAATTAAAACTGTTGAAAAGCGTTTTCAACAACACAAAAACAACAGTAATAAACCTTATTTTTCTCAGATAGTTTTATATAAAGCATTTAATAAATATGGCATACAAAATTTTAAATGCGAAACTATTGAAGAAATTCCAAATGAACAGCTGGATGAAAGAGAAAAATATTGGATTGAATATTATGATACTTATTTTAATGGATATAATTCAACTCTTGGTGGTCGTTTAGTAGAGTTATATCAATGGGATATTGATGATATTATAGAAAAATATTTTGAATTAAAATCTGCACGAAAAGTGGCAAAATATTTTGGTTGTGACCATAATACCATAGATAGAATATTAAATATAAATAATATTCCACGTTTTACTCCTGCACAGCAACAATCACAACCAGTATTATTTGAAAAAAATAATGAAATATTAAGATTTGAAACCACTACTGATGCGGCTGATTATTTAATAAAAAATAATTTTTCTAAAAGAAAAGACATTAAATCTTTAAGACAAGATATAGTATCTCGTATTCATACAGGTAAAACTTTATTTGGCTATAAAATATATTATGAGAGTAAGAGATAGTCTGCCCCACTGGTGACAGTGGATAAGGCGTTTTAAATCCTGCGCGTGTATCAGTTCTAGATATTGATGTTGATATTTCTGGTATCAAGCGCGCGCAAGTACTAGAGCATCTGAGGAAATTCTATGGTGAGAATCGAGTTTCTAACGTTGCGACATTTAAACTTGAAAAGTCCAAGTCAGCTATTCTTACAGCTTGTCGAGGATTAGGAATTGATGTCGATAACGCGCAGTATATTTCTTCATTAATTAAGCAAGAACGTGGCCAAGCATATACATTAAAGCAAATGTATTATGGTGATGAAGAAAATGGTATCAAACCAAATCCAACATTTGTTGAAGAAGTAAATAAGTATGACAAACTATGGGAAGTTGCCAGCAAAATTGAAGGGTTAATTTGCGGTTATGGTATTCATGCTGGTGGTGTAGTATTCAAGGATAAAGACTTTACAGAGTCTAGCGCACTTATGCGCGCACCCGATGGAACAATCATTACTCAGTTTGAATTACATGACTTGGAAGATGTGTCAGAAATTAAAATGGACCTTCTATCTGTTGAAGCCGCAGATAAGATTCAAGTTTGTTTGGAATTACTTTTAAAAGATGGTTATATTAAAGAATATCCTACATTACGTGAAACATATGAACATGTGTTAAATGTTTATGATATTGAACGTGATGACCCTAAAATGTGGGATATGGTGCATGATAATAAAATTGTAAGTCTTTTTCAAATGGAGAAAGCAAGTGGTATTCGAGGTATTAGTTTAACAAACCCACGAAGTGTTGATGACCTTGCTACTCTCAATTCTGTTATTCGATTAATGGCATCTGAAAAAGGCGCGGAAGCCCCGCTAGATAAGTATGCGCGTTTCCGTAGGTATCCACAAGACTGGGAAAAGGAAATGATTCGTTATGGATTAACAGAGCAAGAACGTAAATTATTACATGAACAGCTAGATGTCTCTAACGGTTTATCTATTACACAAGAACAATTTATGAAACTTGTTCAGTTACCAGAATGTGGTGGATGGGATCTTCAATTTGCAGATAAATTAAGAAAATCTATTGCAAAAAAGAATCCGGCTGAATATGAAGCATTAACAGAGCAATTTTATAAAGGAATAAAAGAAAAAGGATGCAGCGAACGGTTTTGTCATTATGTCTGGGATGTACAAATTGCTTTAAGCCGTGGATATGGTTTTAATGCTAGTCATACTTTAGCTTATTCTATTATTGCTCTTCAAGAAATGAATCTTGCATATAAATATCCAATCGTATATTGGAATACAGCAAATCTAATTGTTGATAGTGGCGGAGTTCAGACAGAAGAT